>NZ_JBSGFQ010000024.1:0-131237 GCF_053603495.1 Nonomuraea sp. NPDC004186
CCCGCCGTCGGTCACCGCCGCGGTGCTGGAGCTGGCCGGCGAGCTGTCGGAGCACCTGCGCTCGGCCGGCGACGTGCGGCGGATGGGGGAGTGGCCCAGGAGCCCGGCGCCTTCGTGGTGTTCGGCCCGGTTTCAGCGGGTGGCGGTGAGCAGCCGCATCCCGAGCGGCAGGTCGAGCAGCCTGCCGGGGGTCAGGTCGGCCTCCTCCAGGAGCGCGCGGTACTCCGCCTCGGTGCGCTCCCGTCCCCCGGTCATCACCATCATGTGCAGGTCGTACGCGAGCGGCAGGTACGAGTCCTGGCCGACGACGCGTTCGACGACGAGCAGTTCGGCCCCCGGCTCCATCGCCTTGGCGCAGTTGGCCAGCAGGACGGCGCAGCGCTCGTCGTCCCAGTCGTGCAGGATGCGCGAGAGCACGTAGACGTCGCCGCCCTCCGGCACGGCGTCGAACAGGTCGCCGCCGACCAGCTCGCACCTGTCCAGCACGCCCATCCGCGCCAGGTGCGCGGGCGCGGCCTCGACCACGTCCGGCACGTCGAACAGCACGCCGCGCGCCGCGGGGCTGCTCCGCAGGACCGTGGCCAGCAGGGCGCCGGTGCCGCCGGCCAGGTCGACCACCCGGCGCGCGCCGGAGAAGTCGTAGGCGTCGGGGACGCCGCGGAAGAACGAGGCGCCCGCCGCCATTCCCCGGTTGAAGACGGCCGCCTTGCCCGGGTCACCGGCCAGGTGCGCGAAGACGGGCTCGCCGTGGACGTGCTCGAACGCCGGCTCCCCGGTGCGGACCGCGTGTGCCAGGCCGTCCCAGGCGGAGGCGAAATAGTCCTCGCCGTAGAGGGTTGCCAGCGGGCCCAGCGCGTCGCCGCGCAGCTGCGCCCCCATCGGGGTCAGCCCGTACCTGTTGTCGGCGTCGGCGTCGGCCAGGCCCACACCGGCCAGCAGCCGTAGCAGGCGGTGCAGCGCGTCCGGGTGCGCGCCGACCTCCTCGGCGATCTCCTCGGGGGCCAGGCGCCGCCCGTCGAGCGCGTCCGCGACGCCCAGGCGCACCGCGGCGAAGGTCGCCTGCGCCACCCATCCTCCGGTGAGGATGCGCATCAGATCCTGCTCCATCGAATCCTTCCTCAGGGTGTGGACGGCCACGCGGTGGCGACGGCGCGGGACAGCTCCGCGATCACGTCGCCCTGCCGCGGCACGAGGTAGAAGTGGTCGCCCTCCATCACGCGGACGGCGAATCGGTCCCTGGTGAGCTCGCCCCATCGCGCCGCCTGCCCGGCGGTCACCTCGGGGTCGTCGCTCCCGAGCAGCGCGGTGACGGGGCAGGCGAGCACGCCGCCCGGCCGGTGCCGGTAGGTCTCGTCGACCCGGTAGTCGTTGCGTACGGCGGGCAGGGTCAGCTCGCGGATGTCCGGATCGTCCATGAGCTCCCGGTCCACGCCGCCGAGCCGGACCAGCTCGTCCACCAGCTCGTCGTCGGAGCGGGCGTGCGTGTCGCCGGGGCGGTGCTCGTGAGGGGCGTGCCGGCCGGAGGCGAACAGGTGCGTCACGCCCCTGCCCCTGGCCTCCAGCGCGCGGGCCACCTCGTATGCGATCAGCGCCCCCATGCTGTGCCCGAACAGCGCGACCGGCCGGTCGAGCAGCGGCGCCATGGCGTCGGTGACCAGCTTGGCGAGGTGGACGGCGTCGTCCACGAGCGGGGCGGCGCGGTGATCGCCGTGTCCCGGGTACTGCACGGCGCGTACCTCGACGGAGTGCGGCGCGTCCCCGTGCCAGCTCCGGTAGAAGCTCGCGGAGCCGCCCGCGTGCGGGAAGCAGAACAGCCGCAGCCCGGCGTACGGCCTGGGCCGGTAACAGTGGAACCAGTTCATCTGTTACTTCCAAGGAGACCCCCGCTTTCAGGCGGGGAAGGAATGGGGCTCCTGCGGAGCAGGGCAGGAGCAGGTGATTCGCCGTCGAGCGGACCGCCGTCTACGACAACCGGGCAGTAATTAACTGATCGCTTTGTAGAATGTGAGGCGTGGTGCAGCTGGTGAAGCGGGCCTACAAGTACCGCTTCTACCCGACCCCCGAGCAGGCCGGCGAGCTTGCCCGGACGTTCGGTTGCGTGCGCCTGGTCTACAACAAGGCGCTGGAGGAGCGGACCCGCGCCTACACCCTGGAAGGCAGGCGGGTCTCCTATGTGGAGTCCTCCGCGGCGTTGACGGCGTGGAAGAAGACGCCCGAGCTGGCGTTCCTGGGTGAGGTGTCGTCGGTGCCGTTGCAGCAGGCACTGCGGCACCTGCAGGCGGCGTTCGCGAACTTTTTCGTGCGCCGGGCGAAGTACCCGACGTTCAAGAGCAAGAAGAAGGCGCGCGCGAGTGCGGAGTACACCCGTTCGGCGTTTCGCTGGCGCCAGGGCCGACTCTTTCTGGCGAAGATGGACGCGCCGTTGGACATCGTGTGGTCGCGTCCGCTGCCCGAGGGGGCCGAGCCGTCCACGGTCACGGTGTCGAGGGACGCGGCCGGGCGGTGGTTCGTGTCCATCCTGGTCGAGGAGAAGATCTCGCCGCTGCCGCCGGTCGAGGCGTCGGTGGGGGTGGACGCGGGCATCACGGCGCTGGCCACGCTCTCGACCGGTGAGAAGATCGTCAACCCGCGTCACGAGCGTGCCGACCGGCGCAAGCTGGCCCGTGCTCAGCGATCGCTTGCCCGTAAGGAGAAGGGATCGAACAACCGGGCCAAGGCCCGGCTGCGCGTGGCGAAGGTGTACGCCCGGATCGCCGACCGGCGCCGGGACCATCTGCACAAGGTGACCGCACGGCTTGTTCGCGAGAACCAAGTGATCGCCGTGGAGGACCTGACGGTCCGCAACCTGGTCAAGAACCGCTCGCTGGCCCGCGCCATCTCGGATGCGGCCTGGCGCGAGTTGCGGATGATGCTGGAGTACAAGGCCGCCTGGTACGGGCGCACGCTGGTGGCGGTGGACCGCTGGTTCCCCTCCTCCAAGCTGTGCTCGGCCTGCGGGACCCTGCAAGAAGCGCTGCCGCTGAACATCCGGGGATGGACCTGCGGCTGCGGCGCGGTCCACGACCGGGACGTCAACGCCGCGCGCAACGTGCTCGCCGCCGGGCTGGCGGAGAGCTGAAACGCCTGTGGAGCTGGTGTAAGACCTCAACGAGAGTCCTCTCGGGCGGGCGACCGGCGGTGAAGCAGAAGGCCAACCGGCAACGGTTGGAGTCCCCCTCGTTCGCGAGGGGGAGGAGGTCAAGTGAGCTCCGCGGCGGACAGGGGTCGTGGTGCCGTCTGGACCAGCAGTTCGGGCCGGCCGATCGCGGCGGTGGCGTCGAGCCAGAGGCGGCTGAGCGTCAGGTGGTACTGGCCCTGGCGCAGCGGATCCCGCCCTTCCTCGACGTCCTGGCGCAGCTCCGACAGCGCCCGCCGGACGCCGTCGGGCCACACGGACGTGACGATGTCGTGGAAGGTAGGCGCGTGCGCCGGTCCGATGGTGGTGGCGCTGGGCAGGCGCAGGTGGGCCGCGCCGGTGTCGAAGCGGTCGTCGGCGTCGCGGCCGACGTACATGCGGGGGCTCCACACGAGCGGGCCGTGCGTGTTGACGAGGGTGAGGCTGCCGCCCTCCGTCCCCACGGTGACGCGGTGGAGCAGGTGCAGGTGGGCGTCGGGGTCGTTGGGGGCGATCTGGTTCTGCACCCGGACGGTCAGCGGCACGCCGCCGACCGTTCCGGTGAGGCAGGTGAAGGGCGTGCCGGGGGCCGTGGCGGTGAACGTCCACGGGCGTAACGCGCCCAGAGCCCGGCCGAGGATGTCGAACAGGGCGTAGGCGACGTGGACGCTGCAGGCGGCGTCCACGTAGAGGGGCCGCTGAAGCTCGAACAGGCGGCGGGCGGTCTCGATGAACCGGCGTACCGGGTCGAGGTGGACGTACAGGGTGTTCACGTGGTGCACGGCGGAGGCGGTCCGGGCGGTGCGCAGGCAGCGGGCCAGCTCGTCGGCGTGCAGCGGATGCTCCTGCAGCACGTGCACGCCGCGGGCCAGCAGGGCGCCGGCCAGCTCGCTGCCCTCTCCCCCGACGACTCCCGACCGTACGACCACGCAGGCCAGGTCCGCGAGCTCGGGCACCTGGTCGGGGTCCGTGAGCAGCGGGACCCCGTACTCCTCGGCGTACGCGGCGGATCGGGCGCTGCCGCGGGCGAGGACGCCGGTCAGCTCGAAGGGGCCATCTCGCAGCGCGGAGAGGTAGATCTGGCCGAACTTGGTCCCGCACACCACCACCCGCTTCACAGCGCGCCCTCCTCGAACACCGGCGCGACCAGGTCGATCGGCGCCACCGCCTCGGTGATCTCGATCTTCGCCACGGGCTCCAGGTCCGCCAGCACCCGGGCCGGGTCGAGCACGGCGTCGGCCTGGTGGAGCCCTGCGGCGACCTCGCCGCGGAGCACCGCCATGGCCGCGTGCGCGGCGACCCCGGCAGTGAGCGCGTAGGAGTCGTGGGTGCGCAGTGCCAGGGTGCGGGTGCCGTGCGGGCCACTGAGCTGGAAGAGCAGGACGTAGTACGGGGTGCGCCCGGCCAGTTCGAGCTCGGCCGCGCGTGTCAGGTCCGCGGCCTGGCCGGCGGCGCTCGCGGCGGCGAGGACGCCGTCGCCGGTGATGACGTTGTACCAGCGGGCCTCCGCCAGCCCGAGCTCCCCGGCCACCCGCTCCGCCTCGGCGCTCAGGTAGGGGTAGGCGGTGACCGGCCCTGGGAAGTAGGGGAGCTGGACGTCGTGGACGGGGGTCAGGGCGCGGGAGACCCTGGCGCCGTCACGCCACGCGGCCAGCGCGGCGCCCCGCTCCTCCTGCCCGGCCAGCAGGAAGTCACCGGCGGCGGCGGGGGTGAGCCGGTCCAGCCCTCCGGTGTAGACGTCCAGCCGGAGCCCGGCGTTCGGGGAGGCGAGGGCGGCCAGGTGGCGGGGCACGAGTCCAGTGAGGCCGGGGAGCATTCCCGCCGACAGCACCGCCGTACGTCCCCGCGTGCCCGTCCCAGCCAGTTGGGCGAAGGCGGCGGCGTCACCGGCGGCGTCCACGTAGTCGGCCCCGGCGGCGAACGCGGCCCGCGCCACCCGGTCCCGCAGGAGGTAGGAGGGGCCCGCGCAGTTCACGACGACCTGGCAGCCCGCGCAGAAGCGGGCGAGCTCGGCCGCGTCGAGCGCGTCCACCTGCCACGCCTCGCCGTGCCCGCCCAGCTCCGCGTCGACGAACCGCCGGGCCGCCGCCCCGTCCCGCCCGCCCACGCGCAGCCCCGGGTGATCGGCGAGCAGGCGGGCCGCGGTGCCGCCGACCGCGCCGTAGCCGCCGAGCACGCCGATCACGCGGTCACCTCGGTCACCAGCTTCGCCACGTCGGCCGCGTACGGCCCGCCGAGGCAGCTGAAGTGGTCGCCCTCGATGTCGAGAGCGGTGAGCCGACCCAGGCAGAGGTTCTGCCAGAAGTCCGTCATGTCGTCCTGCAACGTCGGCACGAGGTTGGTGACGCCGCGCTGGCGGAGGAACGTGATGTCGCCCGCGTACGGCTCCGGGTCGTAGTGGGTGACGGCCGTGAAGCTCTGCCGGAAGACCCGGTAGGCCAGCTCCACCCGCTCCTGCGGATGGCCGAGGGCACGGGCGACGGCGGCCAGCCGGTCAGTGGGGGAGGTGGCGGCCAGTTCGGCGAAGTGGCGGCCGATCTGCGCGAGGCCGGGATCCGCGCTACCGGCGAGCGCGGCCAGGCTGCCCTCGGGCACGTGTCCGGGCGACGACCCCAGCACCACCCGCAGGGCCCCGGCGAGGTCTCCGCCGGGGTGGCCGAGCCGCGCCGGGTCCAGGCCGCAGGCCTGCGCGAAGCCGTACTCCAGCATGAGCTCGTCGCTGACCCGGTAGGGGAAGCGGGAGCTGCTGATGACGGTGAGCCCGTCGACCACCGCGCCGCTCTCGGTGAGCCGGCGGGCGACCTCGGTGGCGATGAGGCCGCCCATGCAGTAACCCACGATGTGGTAGCCGGCCGCGCCCTCCTCGATCAGGAGCCGCGCGTACGATCCGGCCAGCGATTCCACCGTTTGCGCGGGGTCCAGCTCCAGGTAGCGCTCCGCGTCGTTGATCACGAGGCCGAGCAGCGGCGTCCCGGAGAGCTCGGGGACGAGCGCCCGGTACGGGGTCAGGGTGCCGGTGCCGTCGTGCAGCAGCACCCGCACCGAACCGCCCTTCGTCCCGTCCCCGGACAGGCGAACCAGCGGGCTGGCGTGCGTTCGCGGCAGCCCTTGTTCACGGTCGTCGCGGGCCTGGCGGAGGTGGGCCGCCAGCGCGGCGACGGTCGGCTGGTTGACGAGCTGGCGGACCAGGCTGTCCCAGTAGAAGCCGCTCGCCTCTTCCAGCTCCTCGCGCACCCGCCCGGCCAGGCGGGTGACCAGCAGGGAGTCGCCGCCCAGCGCGAAGAAGTCCTGGTCGCGGTGGACGCGCGGGAGCCCGAGCAGCTCGGCCCAGAGGGCGGCCAGCCGCCGTTCGAGGTCGTCGCGCGGCTCCTCGCCGCCGGGCGCGCTCTCTCCTGTCGTGCTGGGCAGGAGGGTACGCAGCCGCGCCCGGTCGATCTTGCCGTTGTCCGTCAGCGGCAGCTCGTCGACCACCTGGACATGAGCCGGGAGCATGTAGTCGGGCAGCCGCTCGGCGAGGAACGCCCGCAGCTCCGCCAGGTCGATCCGCTCCCGGTCGTCGGGGAAGCGGGCCGCGAAGACGCACTGCCCGAGGGACGCCAGCGGGTCGCCCGGCCCGGGCAGGCAGGCGAGGGTACGGGCGCCCGCCCCGCGCAGCAGGTCGAGCCACTCGTCGCGGGTGACGAACGTCCGGTCGCGGCCCTGCCGCACGTCGGCGTAGTCGTGCGGGTTCATCAGGAACTCCATCGAGCTCATGATCTGGACGTGCTCGCGGGTGGTCTCGATGAACACCAGCCACCCGCCGGGCACCAGCAACTCGCGGAACCTGGCCAGCACGGCGGCGGCGTCGTGGGAGTTGTGCAGGACGTTGGCGCAGAGGATGACCTCGAAGGAGTTCGGCTCGTAGCCCTGGGCGCGGTAGTCGGCATTGATGTCGAACAGGCCGTAGCGCACCCACGGGTGGTCCGCGAACCGTTCGCCGGCCTGGGTGAGGAAGAACCGCGACAGGTCGGTGAAGACGTACTCGACCTGGTGTCCGGCCAGCTCGGGGATCAGCTCGGCGCTGGTGCCGCCCACGCCCGCGCCCGCTTCCAGGACGCGCAGCGGCCCGCCGGTGTGGTGCTCGGCCACGCGGCCGACCACCGCGCGCACGATGCGGTTGACGTACCTGCTGAGCACGTTGTCCTTGTACGCGCCCTCGGCCGTCCCCACGTCGCCCTCGGGGAACAGCAGCTCGCGGGCGTCGAGCTCGCCGCGCATCAGCTCGGACAGGTGCGTGGTGCTGACCCGCAGGAACCTGATCAGCTCGGCCCCGTAGTCGAGCCCTTCGGCCAGGATCCCGACCCGGCGCCACAGCGGCTCCACGCCGGTGTCCCCCCGCAGGTTCCGGTACCGCCCATCGGGGTCGCGGTCGAGCCGTCCGCGCTCGTGCAGCGCCGTGAGCCAGCGCCGGACGAGCCGGTGGTGGTCCGGCGCGACCCGCGCGGCGGCCAGGATCTCCTCGAGGCCGTGGCCGTCCTCGGTGGTGAACAGGCCGCCCGTACGGAGCGCCGCCGCCATCGACGCGAGCGCGATCTCGTCGAGCGTCTCGGCCACCGCCACGACGCGCGCCAGGTCGACGCCCTCCAGGGCCGCGACCGCCGCGACCTCGGCCGCACCCGCGACATCGAGCCCGCCATCCCGCCCTCCCCCCGCGTCCGGAACGCCATCCCGCCCAGCCCCTGCGTCCGGCGCGCCTCCCCGCTCAGCCCCTGCGTCCGGCGCGTCGCCCCGCTCAGCCTCCGCGGCCGGTGCGCCGTCGTCCTTGCGGGCGGCGGCCTGGGCGAAGGCGATCAGGCGGCGTTCCAGCGCGCGGTCGCCGTCCACGATCACGGTCCCGGCCGCGACCGCGGGGTGTGCCTGTAGCGCGGTCTCCACCTCGGCCAGCTCGATCCGATGGCCGCGGATCTTGACCTGGGAGTCCTCCCTGCCGAGGAACTCGATGTTGCCGTCGGGCCGGTAGCGGCCGAGGTCGCCGGTCCGGTAAAGGCGCTCGCCACGGTGGCGCACGAAGCGCTCGGCGGTCCTGCCCTCATCGCCGAAGTAACCGATCGCCACGCCGGCGCCGCCGATGTACAGCTCTCCCGGCACCCAGTCCGGGCAGGGCCGCATGGCGGCGTCGAGCACGTGGAAGGTCTGGTTGGCCAGCGGCTTGCCGTACGGGACGCTCACCCAGCCGGGCAGCGGGTCGCCGACGGGGTGGTAGATGGACCAGATCGCGGCCTCCGTGGCCCCGCCCAGGCTGATCACGTCCAGTCCCGGCACGCGGCGGCGGATCTGGCCGGGCAGCGCCACCGGGATCCAGTCGCCCGACAGCATCGCCAGCCTCAGCGTGGGCAGCTCCACCGTGGGCTCCGCGTCCAGGTAGTGCTGGAGCATCTGGAGCTGCGCGGGCACCGAGTTCCACACGGTGACCCCGTGCCCGGCGGCGAGCTCGGCCCAATGGAGCGGGTCGCCCCGGCGTGACGGGTCCGGCAGCACGAGGGCCGCCCCGACGGCGAGCGGTCCGAAGATGTCGTAGACCGACAGGTCGAACCCCAGGCCGGCCAGCCCGAGCACGCGGTCGTCCGGGCCGACGCCGAAGCGGGCGCTGATGTCGTCGATGGTGTTGCGGGCGGCCCGATGGCTGATCATCACGCCCTTGGGCACGCCCGTCGAGCCCGAGGTGTAGATGACGTAGGCCAGATCGTCAGGGTGCCGCCGAGCGCCGTCCTCGGCGTGGCCGGCGATCCAGTCGTGCTCGGCGGGGGTCGGCGGGAGGGTGTCGACGGCGATCCAGTCGTGCTCGGCGTGCCAGGACTGCGTGAGCACCAGGCGGGCCGAGGCGTCGGCGAGGATGCGGTCGCGCCTCGCCGGCGGCTGCCCGGTGTCGACCGGCAGGTAGGCGCCGCCGGCCAGCAGCGTGCCGAGCACGGCCACGACCTGCTCGACCCCCTTGTCCATGACCACGGCGACGATCTCACCGGGCCGGTGCCCCGCCTCGCGCAGCGCCCGCGCCACCCCGGCGGCCCGGCCCAGCAGCTCGCCGTACGTGATCGAACCGGCGCCCGTGACGACGGCGGTTCGTTCCGGCGTGCGGCGTGCCTGGGCCACGACCTCCTCGTGAAGCAGCCCGTCCGGGAGCGGCGCGGCAGTGGCGTTGGCCAGGGCCCGGCGGCGCGCCTGCGCTCCGGGCAGTTCGACGGGGTCCTGCGACGACCAGGCCTCGTCCGAGGACAGGCCGTCCAGGAGCGCGGTGAACGCGGCGAACATGTCGTCCACGAGCCCTTCGGGGAACACCCCCGCGCGCACGTCCCAGTTGACCAGCAGCGCGTCGCGGTGCTCCTTGACCTGGCAGTCGATCCACACCTGGGGCGTCTGGCTGATTCCGTACTCCGGCGTGCCGTGCTCGGCGTCGTCACGACCGAGGCCGATGGCGCTGGTGAACACCACCGGCATCAGCGCGGCGTCCCGGCCGCGCCGGCGGGCCAGCTCCCGTATGACCTCGATGCCGCCGCAGCGGCGGTGCTCCATGTCGGCGAAGAGCTGCCGGCCGATGGCGTGGGCGCGCTCGGCGAAGGACCGGCCGGGCGTGGTGTCGACGGCGAGCAGGTTGAGCGTGGTGAAGTCGCCGACGACCCGGTCGATGTCCGGGTGCAGCGGCGGGCGGTCGAGCAGCGTCAGGTTGAGCGTGAACCTGGGCCGCCGGCTCCACCTCCCGATGACCTCGGCGTAGGCGGCCAGCACGGCCTGCGACGGCGTGATGCCGGCCGCGGCGGCCCGGGTGCGTAACCGCGCCCATTCCGCCGGCTCCACCCTGCTCTCCCACCGCCCGAACCGGGCGTCCACGGCGGCCTGGTCGAGCGCGGGCAGTTCGGGCGCGGGCGGCAGGTCGTCCATGCGTTGCCACCAGTAGGCGCGATCCCGGTCGTAACGGGCGCTCTCGCGCTGCGCGCGCAGGGCCAGCAGGCAGTCGCGGAAGCTGACCGGGACGGGGGGCAGGTCGGCGTCGGGGTTCTCGTGCAGCAGGTGCAGCTCGCCGAGCAGCAGCTGGATGCTGACGTAGTCGGCGATGAGCAGGTCGATCGAGGCGTGCAGGAGGGCTCCGCGATCCGTGAGCGAGATCCGCAGCTCGAACAGGGGCCAGCTGCCCGCCGGATAGACCGTGTTCGCCATCTCCTCCCGGACGGCGGCGAGCCGCTCCTCCGGGTCGGTGCCGCGCAGGTCCGTCACGCGGACCTCGTAGCCGGGGACCTCGGCGAGCACCTGCTGGTGGCCGTCGGGGTGGATCACGGCGCGGAGCATGTCGTGACGGGCGATCAGGGCGCGCCACGCGGCCTGCACCCGTTCCGGGTCGAGCCGGGGGAAGGAGACCTCGACATAGCCGTGGCAGGCGACTCCGCCGTAGCCGAACGCGTCGTTGCGGCCGAGCAGGTAGGCCTGCTGCACGTCGGTCAGCGGGAAGGGGTCGAGGCGGCGTTCGGGCTCGGGCCGGACCGTCTCGGCCTCGGACTCGCGGCGCAGGTGCGCGATGATCTCGGGCTTCGCGCCGATCAGCGCCGCGCGCCGATCCTCGGTCAGCGCTCCCTTGGGCGCCCGGAAGCGGAGGCTGCCGTCGTCCTCCCACAGCCGAATCCCGGCGGCCTCCATGTCGGCGATGAGTTCGTGTACGGCCGGTGCCTGGGTCACAGCACGCCCTCTTCCGTCTCTTGGGTGTCGTCCGCCGTCAGGCCGATCGCCTCGGCGCAGTCGGCGATGGTGGGAGTGGCGAAGAAGCGGCGCAGGGACAGCTCCACGCCGAGCCGCCGCCGTACGATCTCGGCGAAACGGGTGGCGAGCAGGGAGTCGCCACCGAGGGCGAAGAAGCTCTGGCCCCGGCCCGGCGGC
Source organism: Nonomuraea sp. NPDC004186 (assembly GCF_053603495.1). Classification (NCBI taxonomy): domain Bacteria; kingdom Bacillati; phylum Actinomycetota; class Actinomycetes; order Streptosporangiales; family Streptosporangiaceae; genus Nonomuraea; species Nonomuraea sp. NPDC004186. Next base: position 11,057 of record NZ_JBSGFQ010000024.1, read on the forward strand.
GGGATCTCCAGCAGCTCGGCCCACAGCTCGGCGAGCAGCGCCTCCGTGCCCGGGCGTGGGGGGTCGTCATCCGGCAGAGGTTCCAGCCGGGTGGACAGAGCTCCCCTGTCGATCTTGCCGTTGGCGGTCAGCGGCAGCCGGTCCAGTACGGTGATCGTCGGCGGGACGGCATACCCGGGCAGCCGATCGGACAGGAACGAACGCAGCTTGTCGAGATCGACGTCCTCAGGGGTGACGAAAGCAGCCAACCGGCGCTGCCGCCGATCCCCGACCGCGACCGCCACCGCACGGGCCACCTGCGAAGACGCCTCCAAGGCGGCCTCGATCTCCCCCAGCTCGATCCGATGCCCCCGGATCTTCACCTGATGATCAGCCCGCCCCAGGAACTCCAGCGTCCCGTCCGGCCAGTACCGGCCCAGATCCCCGGTCCGATACCACCGCTCGCCACCGCTCTCGACGAACTTGGCCGACGTCGTCTCCGGATCACCCCGATAACCGATGGCGACACCGGCGCCACCGATCCACAACTCCCCCGCCACCCAGTCCGGGCAGTCCCGGCCACGCCCATCCACCACCCGGTACCGCTGATTACGCAACGGCAACCCGTAAGGGATCGACGTCCAATGCGCCGGGACCCGATCCACCTCCCACGCGTTCGACCAGATCGCCGCTTCCGTCGCGCCGCCCAACGCCACCAATCGGCACTCACTTTGGGCGGCCAGCCGCGCGTGCAGGTCGAGGCCCACCCAGTCACCTGACACCAACGCCAGCCGCAGACTCGGAGCCGTGGTGTGCAGGAGCATGTCGAGCAAGGTCGGGACGGTGTTCCAGATCGTCACCCCGTGCGCGGCGCACAATCGGGCCCAAGCCTGCGCATCCCGCCGCTCCTCCTCCTGCGGCAGGACGAGCGCACCGCCCGCCGACAGCAGGCCGAAGATGTCGAAGACGGACAGGTCGAAGTCCAACGCCGAGACCGCCAGGACCCGATCGTCCGGACCCACGCCAAAGCGCTGGTTGATGTCCTCGATCGTGTTGAGCGCCGCCCGATGAGAGACCTCCACCCCCTTCGGCTCGCCCGTCGAACCCGACGTGAAGATCACATACGCCGACATATCCGGCGCGACCATCACCGGCTCGGCCAACCGCCCCGCCTCCCCAGGCAGACCAGTCAGGACATGGCGCGCACCCGCTCGCGACAGGATGCGCTCCCGCCGGGCAACCGGCTGATCCACCCCCACCGGGACATACACCCCACCAGCGGCAAGAACACCCAAGACAGCGGCGATCTGATCCGGTCCCTTGGGCAGCGCAACCCCCACCACATCGCCCGTCGAGACCCCAGCCGCCCGCAGATACCCCGCGACCTGCAACGCCTGATCCGCCAACGCGCCATACGACACCACCTGACCGTCAGCGATCAACGCCGCACGATCCGGCTCACGGCTGGCCCACCCGAAGAACCCCTCGTGCAAAACGCCTCCCCGTAACGGACCCGAAGTGGCGTTCACCCGCTCCCGCACCACGGCCTGACCAGCAGGCAACCCCACCGGAGCGGCAACCGACCAATCCCCCTCAGCCAGCCACTCCAACAACCCCCCGTAGGCGGCGAACATCGCATCCAGCGCACCCGGCGCGAACAGTTCCTCCACCGCGTCCCACCGGACCAGCAGATCGCCCTCGACCTCCCCCACCTGGCTGTCCAGCCAGACCTGCGGGGTCTGCGACACTCCCCAGACCTGCTCGGCGAAGGAGGGGCCGAACGCGCCGCCGCCGGCGACGCCAAGCGTGCTGGTGAACACGACCGGCATGGTCATCTCGATCGAGTCGCTCCGCCTGGCCAGCTCCCGCATCACCCAGACCGCCGACACCTCGCCATGTTCGAGCCCGCGCCACACCTCTTCCTGCAGCCCGCGTGCCCCGTCCAACCAGCCGGGTCCCGACCGGTAGCCGGCGAGGAGGAGGGAGGTGAAGTCGCCGAGCACGCGGTGGATGTCGGGGTGGACCTCCCGCCTGTCGAACAGCGTGAGGTTGAGCGTCAGCGCCTCCTGACCGCTCCACCTGCCCAGGACCTCGCCGAAGGCGGCGGCCAGCACGGTGGCGGGGGTCAGCTCGTGCCGCCTGGCCAGATCCGTGATCGTACGCCACCGCTCGGCCGGTATCCGGAGCTCGCGGCGAGCGAACCGGGGCCGGTCGATCATCGCCGGGTCCACGCGCAGTGGCAATCTCGGGGCGGGCGGCAGTTCGGGCAGCCGGGCGGCCCAGTATTCCTTGGCCGTCTCGAAGACCGCGGGATCGGGCTCCTGCGCGAGCACGTAGTCGCGGAACGACACCTCGATCGGCGGCAGGACGGTGTCGGGGTCGTGGTAGAGCTGGTCGAGTTCGGCGAAGAAGACCATCATGCTGAGCGCGTCGACGATGATGTTGTCGAAGCTGACGCCGAGCCGTACCCCGCCGTCGTGGCGGGCGGCCCGCGCGTCGAACAGCGGCCAGCTGGACACGTCCAGCACCTGGTGCGACATCTGCTCGCGCAGCTGTTCGACGCTGTCGACGGCGGCGATGGCGAAGCGCGGCACCTCGGGCAGGATGCGCTGGAGCCCGTCCTGGTCGAAGACCGCGCGCAGCATCTCGTGCCGCTCGATCAGCAGGTTCCAGGCCGTTTCCAGCCGTTCGAGGTCGATGTCGCCGTCGAACTCGGTGTAGAAGTGGCAGCCGACGCCGCCGAGCGTGAAGTGCTCGGCCCGGCCGAGCCAGTAGGCCCGCTGCACCTCGGTGGGCGGGAACGGGTCGTGCCGGTGCTCGACGTCCGGGACCAGCACGGGAGCGGGCGCAACCGCCTCCCCCACGGTGAAGGTGGCCGCGAAGTCCGCCAGCACGGGCGTCTCGAACAGCAGGCTCAGCCTGGCGTCGGCGACGCCTTCCGCACGCAGGCGCGCGATCATGCGGGTGGCGAGCAGGGAGTCGCCGCCGAGGGCGAAGAAGCTGTCCGTGCGCTGTACGGCCGGGAGTTCGAGCAGGTCGGACCAGATCTTGGCGAGCACGGTCTCGGCCGGTCCTACGGGCGGCTCCTGGACGGTGCTCTCCGCTGTCTCGATGACCAGGGCGGTGAGTGCACTTCTGTCGATCTTGCCGTTGGCGGTCAGTGGTAGCCGGTCCAGCGCGGCGATCGTCGGCGGGACGGCATAGCCGGGCAGCCGATCGGACAGGAACGAACGCAGCTTGTCGAGATCGACGTCCTCAGGGGTGACGAAAGCAGCCAACCGGCGCTGCCGCCGATCCCCGACCGCGACCGCCACCGCACGGGCCACCTGCGAAGACGCCTCCAAGACGGCCTCGATCTCCCCCAGCTCGATCCGATGCCCCCGGATCTTCACCTGATGATCAGCCCGCCCCAGGAACTCCAGCGTCCCGTCCGGCCAGTACCGACCCAGATCCCCGGTCCGATACCACCGCTCGCCACCGCTCTCGACGAACTTGGCCGACGTCGTCTCCGGATCACCCCGATAACCGATGGCGACACCGGCGCCACCGATCCACAACTCCCCCGCCACCCAGTCCGGGCAGTCCCGGCCGCGCCCGTCCACCACTCGGTAGCGCTGATTACGCAGCGGCAATCCGTATGGGATCGACGTCCAATGCGCCGGGACCCGATCCACCTCCCACGCATTCGACCAGATCGCCGCTTCCGTCGCGCCGCCCAACGCCACCAGCCGGCACTCGCTCTGGGCGGCCAGACGCGCGTGCAGGTCAAGGCCCACCCAGTCACCTGACACCAACGCCAGGCGCAGACTCGGAGCCGTGGTGTGCAGGAGCATGTCGAGCAAGGTCGGGACGGTGTTCCAGATCGTCACCCCGTGCGCGGCGCACAGCTCCGCCCAGCGTTGGGCATCACGCCGTTCGCTCTCTTCGGGCATTACCAGCGCGCCACCCACGGACAGCAGGCCGAAGATGTCATACACCGACAGGTCGAAATCCAACGCCGAGACCGCCAGGACGCGATCGTCCGGACCCACGCCAAAGCGCTGGTTGATGTCCTCGATCGTGTTGAGCGCCGCCCGATGAGAGACCTCCACCCCCTTCGGCTCCCCCGTCGAACCCGACGTGAAGATCACATACGCCGACATATCCGGCGCGACCATCACCGGCTCGGCCAACCCTTGTGACTCCCCAGGCAGACCAGTCAGGACATGGCACGCACCCGCCCGCGACAAGATCCGCTCCCGCCGCGCGACCGGCTGATCCACCCCCACCGGCACATACACCCCACCAGCGGCAAGAACACCCAACACCGCCGCGATCTGATCGGGCCCCTTCGGCAGCACAACCCCCACCGCATCGCCCGTCGAGACCCCAACCGCCCGTAGATGCCCCGCAACCTGCAACGCCTGATCCGCCAACGCGCCATACGACACCACCCGGCCATCACCGATCAACGCCACACGATCAGGCTCACGGGCAGCCCACCCGAAGAACCCCTCGTGCAAAACACCCTCAGGCAACGGCCCCGAAGTAGCGTTCACCCGCTCCCGCACCACCGCCTGATCAACAGGCAACCCCACCGGAGCAGCAACCGACCAATCCCCCTCCGCCAACCACGCCAGCAACTCCCCGTAGGCGGCGAACATCACATCCAACACACCCGGCGCGAACAACTCCTCCACCGCGTCCCACGCCAGATGCAGCCCATGGTCGTACTCGTTGATCTGGTGATCGAGCCACACCTGCGGCGTCTGCGTGATCATCCAGCCGGGAGCGCCGAAGGCCTCGCGTACCTCCGGGACGATCAGCTCGGTGCCCAGGTTGCAGGCGAACACCACCGGAGCCCCGGTGTGCTCGCCGCCGCGGGCGAGGTCGCGGAGCACTTCGACGCCGGAGTACCCGGTGTGCCGCGCGTCGGCGCGGAAGCGGGCCTGCAGGGTTCTGGCGCGCTCGGCGAACGGCTGCGCCTCGGACAGGTCGGCGGCCACCAGGATCAGGTTGGTGAAGTCCGCGACGAGGTGGGCCACGTCCGGATGCACGGTCTCGTCCCGGTCGAACAGCGGCAGGTTGAGGAGGAAGCGCTTCTCGCCGCTCCACGCGGCGAGCACCTCGGCGTAGGCGGTGGCCAGCACCATGGCGGGGGTCAGCCCGTACGCGCGGGCCTGCTCCTGGATCCGCCGCCACGAGTCGAGGGACAGCCACCTCTCGCGCCGGACGAACCGGGGCCGGGCGATCCGGCCGGGCTCCACGGCGAGGGGCAGCTGGGGCGCGCCGGGGAACTCGTCCAGGCGGCCGCGCCAGTACTCCTGGTCCCGTGCGCGCCGCGCCGCGCGTTCGGCGTCGCGGGCCGCGAGATATCGGGGGAACGAGCAGGCCAACTCAGGGAGCGGCCGGTCCGGGTCCAGGTAGAGCATGGCCAGGTCCCGCAGCAGGATCTGCAGCCCGAGCACGTCGGCGACCAGGAAGTCCACCTCGAAGTGCACCCTGGAGCGGCCGCCCGGCAGCAGCGACAGCCGCACGTCGAAGACCTCGCCCCTGGAGGCGTCGAAGCGGCGGTGCGACAGCCGTTCCCTGACGGCCTCGGCGGCCTCCTCCCCGAGCTCCGTCAGGTCGTGCACGGTCAGGCCGGGCCAGGGGCTGATGTCCGTGATCTGCTGGGTGCCGTCGTCGTGGAAGATCGCGCGGAGCATGCCGTGCCGGTCGATCAGCGCGCGTACGGCCCGCTCCAGCCGCGCCGGGTCGATGCCGGAACCGTCGAACTCCAGGTACGCGTGGCAGCCGACACCGCCGATGACCTGCCCGTCGCCACGCCCGATCCAGTACGCCAGCTGGACCGGGGTGAGCGGGAACGGCGCCGCCTCGTCCACGACCGGCTCCGGCGCGGGGACCTCCACGGCCGGGGACAGTCGCGAGCTGACCAGCGACCACCAGGCCGCGAGCGTGAACTCCGTCGCCAGCTCGCTGAACGCGATGCCGGCCCCGGCGCGCCGCCAACGCCCGGCCAGCCGCATCGCGCGGAGCGAGTCGAGCCCCAGGCTGATCAGGTCGGCGTGGTCGGTGACCGCCGAGGGGTCGAGGTCGAGCTGGCCCGCGATGTCCGCGCGCATCGAGTCGAGGGTCGGCGGAGAGGTGGAAGGGGCATGGGGAACGACGGCTTTGTCCGACACGAGAGAACCCGCCTATCGAGTAGTGCCTGCATCACGCCCGCGGCCGGGTGCGGACCCGGCCGCGGGTTCGTCAGAGGTTCGCGTTGGCCGCCTGCAGCCTCCGGGCGAGGCCGGCCGGCGTCGGCTCCTCGAAGATGTCCTTGAGCTTGAGCCGGATCTGGGTCTCCCGCTTGATCTCCTGCAGCAGCTTGACCGCCAGCAGCGAGTGCCCGCCGAGCGCGAAGAAGTGGCTGTTGGGGCCGAGATCGGTGCGGTTGAGCATGACCTTCCAGAGCGCCACCAGGGAGTCGACCAGCTCGTCCCCGCTCTCGGACGGGAGTTCCTCCTCCACGCTGTTCTCGGCGTCGCGCAGCTCCGTGGCCAGGCGGCGCAGGGCGGGGTAGTCGACCTTGTCGTTGCCCGTCATCGGGAACGCGTCCACGGTCACGTACTCCTGGGGGGTCGCGGCGTACGGAAGGGAGGCGCTGGCGTGCTCCCACAGCTCCGAGGTGACCTCGGGGCGCTCCGGCGCCACCACGAAGGCCCACAGGACGGCGTCGGCGCTGGGGTCGCCGACGACCACGACCGCGGCGGCCCTGACGTCCGGGTGGGTCAGCAGCACGCCCTCGACCTCGGCGAGCTCGATCCGGTTGCCGCGCAGTTTGATCTGGCGGTCGAGCCTGCCGAGGATCTCCAGCCGGCCGTCGGACGTCCACTGGGCCAGGTCGCCCGTGCGGTAGGACCGGCCGTACTGGGGGTGCTCGCCGAACCGCTCGGCGGTCAGCTCCGGGCGGTTGTGGTAGCCGATGGCCACCCCGTCGCCGGCGATGCAGAGCTCGCCCCGGGTCCCGATCGGCAGCGGGCGGCCGTTGGGGGCGGAGACGTACACCTTGGTGTTCGCGATGGGCACGCCCACGTCGACGCGGTCGGCGACCGGGTCGATGCGGCCGGAGGTGGACCAGATCGTGGTCTCCGTGGGGCCGTACACGTTGTAGAGCTCGCACCCGGTCGCGGACAGCCGTTTGGCCAGGACGGCGGGCATCGGCTCGCCGCCGCAGAGCACGCGGCGGCCGGCCAGCTGCCCGGCCACCTGGTCGATGACCAGGCGCCAGGTGGTCGGCGTGGCCTGGGCGACGGTGACCTCGTAGCGCCGCAGCGCCTCCGCGAGGGGTTCGCCCTGGGTGCGGGCGTCGTCCGGCGCGACGGCCAGCCGCGCGCCCGTCGTCAGGGGCAGGAACAGCTCCAGAGCGGAGATGTCGAAGCTGAACGTGGTCAGCCAGAGCACGGTGTCCTCCGCGCTCACGGCCAGCTGGTGCGCGAAGTGCGCGATCAGGTTGGCGAGGCTGTAGTGGTCGATCAGCGTGCCCTTGGGGAGCCCGGTGGAGCCGCTGGTGTAGATGAGGTACGCGCAGTCCTCCGGCCTGACGCTGCTGAACGCCGTCACCGTGCCGGAGACCGGGGTCACCGAGTCGACGGGCACGAGCGGCAGGACCGTACGGTCGCCGGAGACGACGATCCCCTCGCCCGCGAGGACCACGGCGGCGCCCGCGTCGTCGAGCTGGTAGTCGAGCCGCTGCTGCGGGTGGTCGGGTTCGAGCGGCAGGTACGCCGCCCCGGCGAGCCACACGCCGACGGCGGCCGCGGCCAGCTCGGGACCGCGCCGCGCGAGCAGCGCGACGACGTCGCCCCTGCCCACGCCGGCGGCCCGCAGCTCGTCGCGGGTGGCCTCGGCTGCGGCCCACAGGCGGCGTAACCCGACGCGGCGCTCGCCGTCGAGCACCGCGTCGGTGTCCTCCGGCGGCGCGGCGGAGACCTGGCGGGCGATCTTGTCCAGTACGGTCGCCGGCGTCACGGCGCGCTCGGTGGCGTTGGCCAGCTCGATGGCCGCCCGGTCCTGGTAGCACCAGACGGGCAGGTCCGCGAGCGGCGTGTCGGGCTGCTCCGCGAGCGTGACGAGCAGCTCGTCGAAGCGGGCCAGCAGCAGCTCCACGTCGGCCCGGTCCAGGACGTCCACGCAGAACGCGGTCCTGATCCTGATCGCCTCGGGGGTGGAGGTGACGAAGAACTCCAGGTCGAACTTGCTGAAGCCGTTCTCGATCACCACCTGCCCGGCCCGCAGCCCGCCCAGCATGAACTCGGCGGACAGGTCGGCGGGCACGTAGTTGAAGGTGTGCCGGAAGAGGTTGTTGCGCCAGCCGTCGCGCGGAACGATCTCCAGCAGGTCGTCCACCGGGTGGTCGGCGTGCGACATGGCCTCCATGAACGTGCGGCGGGTGAGCCGCGTGTACGTGCGGAAGTTGTTCGCCCATTGCACGCGGGTGCGCAGGGTGAGCACGTTGATGTGGTAGCCGAGCCGGGTGGCGGCCTCGGGCGTCCGCACGCTGATGGGCGAGCCGATGGTGAGATCGGGGCCGGCGCCGTGGGCGGCGAGCAGCACGCCGTACGCGGCCATGAGGACGACCGACTCCGGCGCCCGCAGCTCGCGCTGCATCCGCCGCGCCGCGTCGCGAGCGGCGGGGGACAGCTCCCAGTTGACCACGTCGCCCAGGAGGGTGACCTGCGAGGCTTCCGGCTGCTCGCACCACAGGTCCAGCTCGTCGGCGCGGAACCCGTCCAGCTTGTCGTGCCAGAACTCCCGGCTGCGCGGGTCGGAGGCCGGCTCCTCCCAGGCCGGCACGGTGTCGCGCGGCGGCGACTCGCCCGCCGCGAGGGCGTTGTAGGTCGCGGCGAGCTCGTTCATCAGCAGCGCGGACGACAGCCCGTCGAAGATCGAGTGATGGATCGCCAGGCAGTAGACCTCGCCCGCCTCCTCCTCCAGGACGGCGGCGCGCACCAGGAGCTCGCCGTCCGGCCGGAACGGCCGGGCCACGAACTCCGTCAGCCACTCGCGCGTGGCTCCCCGGCCGCCCTCCTCGAAGCGCAGCTCGGCGTACTCGGGCGGCAGGACCTCCCGCGTCATGCCCTCGGCCTCGATCCCGAAGACCGTGCGCAGGATCTCGTGCCGGCGCAGGACGTGGTTGATCGCGTCCAGCATGAGGGTGCGGCTAGGCAGTCTCGCCACGCTGAACGCCACGCCCAGGTTGTTCACCCCGGTACCGGGGACCAGCTCTTCCAGCATCCACAGCGCCTGCTCCTTGCGCGAGGCGCGCTGACCCAGCATCTGCTCCATGATCATCTCTCCAGCAGCTTGGTGACGGCCCTGGCGACCTCGTCCGAGGTGAGCAGCACGTCGTGGCCCTCCTCGAACCTGAGCTCCTCGGCCACGACGGTGCGACCGGAGTCACGCAGCCGGTTCAGGCCGTTCCGCGGGTTGGACGAGCTCACCGCAATGGCGCGCAGCCACCCCTCCCAGGGGTCCAGGTGGTCGGCGTAGGTGAGGAAAGCCAGGAAGGCGCTGAACGTCTCCCACATCTCCTCGGAGTACTCCGGGTCGAACCCGGCCCTTTCGAACGCGCGGTGCCCGACCTCGCGGAAGGTGGCATACAGCTGGGCGGCGTAGCCCTCGACCGTGATCCCCTCGACCTGGAGCGTCGTGTCCATGGTCTCCCGGAGCTGGGCGACGTCCTCCTCGTTCAGGATCGAGGAGAGGATGCCGAAGACCTTGCCGAACTGGAAGTAGACGTTCTCCAGGCTCGTTGGCTCCGGGTCGAAGAGGATCAGCTCGGGCGTCGAGCCCTGCAGCTCGGCCAGCCGGTCGACGAGCTCGGTCGCGTAGACGGCGCCCACGCAGTAGCCCATGACCGCGTGGACCTTCCTGCCGCTCTCCTTGATGGGCTCCACCCAGGAACGGACATAGGCGGCACCGTCGATCCCGCAACCGGGCGCCACGGCGGGCGGGCGCACGTGCCAGAAGGTCGCGTCATAGTCAATGTTCGCCACCAGCTCGGGGAAGCCCGCCTCCGCGCGGCCGGTCTCCGTGAAGTCGACGCAGAGGACGAGGTCCGCCGAGTTGGATGCTTTGAGCGTCGTCCAAGTGGTTACCAGGGTCATGATCATTCCTTTGATCGGAGTTCTGCCTAGGAACTCCCGCCTTCAAGGGCGAGCTGAATCAGGAGGTCGGCGTCCATGCTGTCGATCTCCTCGGTCCTGCCGTTCGGCTCTCCGTCCTCCTCCGGGCCGGCTAGGCGGAACAGGCTGTCCAGCAGCCCGGCCTCACGTAGCCGTGAGATCGGGATGGTCGTCAGGAGCTGCCGCACCTCGGCGTCGCTCCGGACCGCGGCGGGCCCGGCCGTCCTGGCCGCGGCGGCCGGGAAGAGCTGCTCCAGTACGAATCGCGTCAGGTCGTGGGGAGTCGGGTAGTCGAAGATGAGCGTGGCCGGGAGCTGAAGTCCGGTGGCCGCGTTGAGCTGGTTGCGGAGTTCGACCGCGGTCAGGGAGTCGAAGCCGAGATCCTGGAACTGGCGCCCCGGCTCGATCGCCGACCCGTCGGCGAACCCGAGCACCGCCGCGACCTGGCCTCTGACGAGTTCCGCCAGGGTGTCCTGCAGCTGGTCCGGCTCCATCGTGGCCAGCCGTTCCGCCAGTCCCTGGGCCGGGCGGACACGGCGTGGCCGGGTACGGGTCCCGGCCTTCGTGAACTTCGCGGGGACCAGCGCGGCGCGGCCGGAGCGGACGCCGACGTCGAAGAGTTCCAATCCCTCCTCAGTGGTCAGGGGCTGCACGCCCGCGCGTTCCATGCGGCGCAGGTCGGTCTCCGTCAGCTCGCCCGCCATTCCGCTGGTCGTCCAGAGGCCCCAGGCGAGGGAGGTCGCCGGGAGACCCTGGGCTCTGCGGTGGTGCGCCAGGGCGTCCAGGTACGCGTTGGCGGCGGCGTAGTTGCCCTGGCCCGCGCTGCCCAGCACGCCGGCCAGCGAGGAGAACAGCACGAACGCGGTCAGGTCGAGCCCTCGCGTGAGCTCGTGCAGGTGCCAGGCGGCGTCGGCCTTGGGCCGCAGCACCGCGTCCAGCCGCTCGCCCGACAGGGAGGTGATCACGCCGTCGTCCAGGACACCGGCCGTGTGCACCACCCCGGTCAGCGAGTCCGCCACCGAGGCCACCACCCCGAACAGCGCCTCGCGGTCGGCCACGTCGCAGGCCGCCACCTCCACCTCCGCACCGAGTTCCGAGAGCTCGGCGACCAGCTCGGCCGCGCCCGGCGCCTCCGGGCCGCGACGGCTCACCAGCAGCAGGCGTCTGACCTCGTGTTCGGTGACGAGGTGCCGGGCCACCAGCGCACCCAGCCCGCCCGTGCCACCGGTGACCAGCACCGTGCCCTCCGGCCCGAACACCGGGTCCTGATCTTCCAGATCCGTGGCGCTGCCCAGGCGTGGCACCCATAGCTCGCCCGCCCGCACCGCGAGCTGCGACTCGCCCGACGCCAGCGCCCGGCCGATCACGTCTTCAGGTGTGTCGCCGTCCAAGTCCAGCAGCACGAACCGGCCCGGCTGCTCGGCCTGCGCGGCCCGTACCAGACCCCAGACCGCCGCCTGCACCGCATCCGGTACGTCGTCCGCGGTCGCGGCCACCGCGCCGTGGGTGACGACGACCAGCCGGGACGAGGCCAGGCGGTCGTCGGCGAGCCACTCCTGGACCAGCTCCAGCGTCGCGTGGGTCGTGGCGTGCACGTTCTGGCCGGCGGCCGGGCACGCGACCAGGACCGCCTCCACCGGCTGAATCGAGGCCAGGTCGGGATACGTCTGCGCGCCGGTTCCGAAGTCGTCGGGACCCAGCACAGCCCACCGAGGTGCTTGCGAGCCGGCCGCGGGCGGGATCGCGATCCAGTCGAGCTGGTGCAGCGAGCTTCGGTTCTCGGTGGTGGACAGGGCACGCAGGGCCAGGGTGCCGATCTCGGCCACCGGTGCGCCGCTCTCGTCGGCGATGCTCAACGTGATGCTCGCCTCGCCGGCCTTGCTCACCTTGACGCGCAGGCCGCTCGTACCGGCCGCGTGCAGCGACACCCCGCTCCAGGCGAACGGGAGATACGGGCGTCCTGCCTCCGGCCGTGGCACCACGTCGCCCAGCGCGGCCGCGTGCAGGGACGCGTCCAGCAAGGCCGGGTGCAAACCGAACCGGCCCGCCTCGGCATGCGCCTGCTCCGGCAGCGTGATCTCGGCGAACACCGTGCTTCCTTGCCGCCAGGCCGCAGTCAGTCCCTGGAACAGCGGCCCGTACTCCAACCCATCCGCGGCCAGGTCGTCATACAGCTGCTCGACGTCAACCGGAGCCGCCCCGGCCGGGGGCCATTGAGCGAGGTCGAACATCGGCTCCTCGGCCTGGTCGGCGAGCAGGCCTTGGGCGTGCTGCATCCACTCCGCGGCCTGGCTGCTGCGGGAATGGATGCTTACGGGGCGGGCGCCTGACTCGTCGCATGGTCCGGCGACCAGCTGGATGTGCACGCCTCCCTCGGCCGGCACCAGCAACGGCGCCTGGATGGTCAGCTCCCGCAGTTGCGGGCAGTCCAGCTCATGCCCGGCCCGCACCGCCAGCTCCACCAGCGCCGCACCCGGCACCACCACCCGGCCGTTGACCTGGTGATCGGCCAGCCAGGGCTGGGAGGTGAGGGACAGGCGGCCGGTGAAGATGACCGACGCGCCACCGGCCACCTCGGTCATCGCACTCCACATCGGATGCTCGATGGCTCCCAGCCCGGCGGCGTCCACATCACCGGACTCCAGACTGGCCGGTACCCAGTACCGCTGGTGCTGGAAGGCATAGGTGGGCAGGTCTACGTGCCTGGCCGGGGTCAGCACCGCCGTCCAGTCCACGGCGATGCCGTGGGTGTGCAACCGACCAAGCGCCTCCATCAGCGCGCGGACCTCGTCGCGGTCCTTGCGGGTGGCGGGAACGAACACACCATCGGCGATGCTCTGCTGAGCCAGCCCCGTCAGCACCCCATCCGGGCCTACTTCCAGGAAGCAACCGGCCTCCGCAGCCGTCGCCCCGTCGGCGAACCGCACGGCCTGCCGCACGTGCTCCACCCAGTAGCTCGGGCTGGTCAGCTGCCCCGGCTCGGCCAGTTGGCCGGTGAGGTTGGAAACGATCGCCAATGTGGGCTCGTGGTAGGTCAGACCGGAGATGGCCTGCTCGAAGTCGGCGAGCATCGGCTCCATCAGCGGGGAGTGGAAGGCATGGGAGACCCGCAGCCTGCGTGTCCGAACGCTGACCCGCTCCTCGATCTCAGCGATTGCCTCGGCGTCGCCGGAGATCACCACGGCTGCGGGGCCGTTGACCGCTGCGATCCCGACCTGGCCCTCCAACAGGGGCAGAACCTCTGCCTCGGGTGCCGCGATTGCGAGCATCGCACCGCCGGTCGGCAGGGCCTGCATCAACCGGGCCCGGGCCGCCACCAGCGCGCATGCATCGGCCAGCGAGAACACTCCGGCCACGTGCGCGGCGGCGATCTCCCCGATCGAATGCCCGACCAGCACATCCGCGCGGATGCCGAAGGACTCCAGCAGCCGATACAGAGCCACCTCGAAGGCGAACAACGCCGGCTGCGTCATGCCCGTCTCGTTCAACACCCCATCCGGGTCGTCGAACATGACCTCACGGACCGGCAGGAACTGGTTGATCTCTTCGAGGGTCTCGGCGAAGACCGGGAACGCCTCGGCGAGCTGTCGGCCCATGCCGACCCGCTGGCTTCCTTGACCGGCGAACAACAACGCCAGCCGGCCACCAACTGCCACCTCCGGGGAACCCTCGGCCAGCGCCCGCAACCCGGCCAGCAGCTCGTCACGGTCAGCGCCCACCACGACCGCACGCTGATCCAACACGGCCCGCCCCGTGGCCAACGACCACGCGGCATCGGCCGTCTTCAGCTCCGGCCGCTCCTCCAGCCACGACGCCAGTCGAGACGCCTGAGCCTGAAGGGCCTCGCGACTTCTCGCGGAGACCAGCCATGGCACCACCCGTGGCTCCGCGCCACCGGTCTCGATTGTCGGCGCGGGAGGCTCCTCCAGCACGACATGGGCGTTCGTACCGCTGATCCCGAACGAAGAGACCGCCGCACGACGGGCGTGCCCGTTCTGCTCCCACGGCTGCGCGTCGGTGAGCAGCCGCACCGCGCCCGCCGTCCAGTCCACGTGCGGCGAAGGCTCGTCCGCATGCAAGGTTTGCGGCAGCACCCCGTTCCGCATGGCCATGACCATCTTGATCACGCCACCCACACCGGCTGCAGCCTGCGTGTGACCGATGTTGGACTTCAGCGAACCGAGCCACAGCGGCTGGTCCCGTTCCTGGCCGTAGGTCGCGAGGAGCGCCTGGGCCTCGATCGGGTCGCCGAGCTTGGTGCCCGTGCCGTGCGCTTCGACCACGTCCACATCGGCGGCCGACAGACCGGCGTTCGCCAGCGCCTGGCGGATCACCCGCTGCTGGGAAGGACCGTTCGGGGCTGTGATCCCGTTGCTCGCGCCGTCCTGGTTGATCGCCGAGCCCTTGAGGACCGCCAGCACCTGGTGACCGTTGCGCTGAGCGTCCGACAGCCGCTCCACCAGCAGCACACCGACACCCTCACCCCAGCCCGTACCATCCGCCGAGGCCGAGAACGCCTTGCACCGCCCATCCGCCGCCAGCCCCCGCTGCCGCGAAAACTCGATGAACATCCCCGGCGTCGACATCACCGTCACACCACCGGCCAGCGCCAGATCACACTCCCCCGACCGCAACGCCTGAGCAGCCCAATGCAACGCCACCAACGACGACGAGCAAGCGGTGTCCACGGTCACCGCCGGACCCTCCAACCCCAACGTGTAAGAGACCCGACCCGACACCAAACTCCCGCCGCTGCTGTTCGCCGGAGTCCCCAACCCGTAGTCGTGATACATCACCCCGGCGAACACACCCGTCCGACTGCCACGCAACCCCGTCGGATCGATCCCCGCCCGCTCAACCGCCTCCCACGACGTTTCGAGCAGCAGCCGCTGCTGCGGGTCCATCGCCAACGCCTCACGCGGCGAAATCCCGAAGAACACAGGGTCGAACTCGGCGGCGTCGTACAGGAACCCGCCCAGGCGCGTGTAAGTCTTGCCCGGCGTGCCGGGCTCCGGCCCGTACACCCCTTCCACATCCCAGCCGCGGTCGGTCGGGAAGTCTCCGATCGCGTCCCGGGCCTGCGACACCAGCTCCCAGAGGCCCTCCGGCGAGGTCACGCCACCTGGGTACCGGCACGCCATGCCGACGATCGCGATCGGCTCGTCCGTCGCCGTCGTGGTGGCCGCCACGGCCTGCGAGGTCTGCCCGCCGACCAGCTCACCCGCCAGGAACTCCGCCACCGCCTCAGCGGTCGGGTAGTCGAAGATGAGGGTGGCCGGGAGCTGAAGTCCGGTGGCCGCGTTGAGTTGGTTGCGGAACTCGACCGCGGTCAGCGAGTCGAAGCCGAGATCCTGGAACTGGCGTTGCCGGTCGATGGCGGACCCGTCTGCGAACCCGAGTACCGTGGCCGCGCTGCCGCGGACCAGGTCTGTCAGCATCGCTCGGCGTTCGGCCGGGTCCAGCGCGGTCAGACGCTGGGCGAGGCCGTTGGCGCTGCCGGCACGACGCACCGGGGTGCGCCCGTTGGTCCGGGTTTGTACGAACCGTGCGGGGATCAGCAGCGCCTGCCCGGACGACACTGCGGTGTCGAAGAGTGCGAGCCCGTCGTCGATGGACAGCGGCTTCACGCCTGCGCGTTCCATGCGGCGTAGGTCGGACTCCTTGAGCTCGCCGGCCATACCGTCGGTGGCCCAGACACCCCAGGCCAGCGAGGTGGCCGGGAGACCCTGCGCTCTGCGGTTGTGCGCCAGCGCATCCAAATATGCGTTGGCCGCGCCGTAGTTGCCCTGGCCCGCGCTGCCCAGCACCCCGGCGACCGAGGAGAACAACACGAACGCGGTCAGATCGAGGTCCCGTGTGAGCTCGTGCAGGTGCCAGGCCGCGTCGGCCTTCGGCCGCAGGACGGCGTCGATGCGCTCCGGTGTGAGGGAGGCGATGACACCGTCATCCAGAACACCTGCCGTGTGGACGACACCCGTCAGCGGGTGCTCGGCGGGGATCGAGGCGATCAGGCGGGCGAGGGCGTCTCGGTCGGCGACGTCGCAGGCGGCCACCGACACGTTCGCGCCGTGCTCGGCCAGCTCGACCACGAGTGCGGCGGCACCGGGCGCCTCCAGGCCCCGGCGGCTGACCAGCAGCAGGTGCCTGACCTCGTGCGCGACCACCAGATGCCGGGCCACCAACGCGCCCAACCCGCCGGTGCCACCGGTGACCAGCACAGTCCCCTCGGCCCCGAACAGCGGCCCGCTGAGCTGCTCCGGCCCCGAAGCCGGGCCTACTGCCCGCTTGAGGCGCGGGGCCAGCAGTTGACCGGCTCGGACGGCCAGTTGGGCCTCGCCCGTGGCCAGGACCTGATCGATCGTCTCTGCGCGCAGCGGCTCCGCGTCCAGGTCCAGGAGCGTGAACCGGCCGGGTTGCTCGGCCTGCGCGGCCCGTACCAGGCCCCACACCGCCGCCTGGGCCGGATCCGGCACATCCTCCGGACCGGCCGCCACCGCGTCACGTGTGACGACGACCAGCCGGGACGAGGTCAAGCGGTCGTCGGCGAGCCACTCCTGGACCAGCTCCAGCGTCGCGTGGGTCGTGGCGTGCACATCCTGGCCGGCGGCCGGGCACGCGACCAGAACCGCCTCGGGCGGCTGAACGGAGGCCAGATCCGACCGGGTCTCGGTCCCCGTGCCCAGGTCATCGGACCCCAGCACTACCCACCGGTGCGCCTCTTGCGCCGGAGCTGTCGGGACCACCTCCCAGTCGAGCTGGTGCAGCAAGCCCTGGGTCTCGGACGCGCTGAGTTCGGTGGCGGACAGAGCTCGCAGGGTGAGCGCATTGACCTCGGCCACCGGCGCGCCGGTGTCGTCGGCGATGCTCAACGTGATGCTCGCCTCGCCAGTCGCGCTCACCTTGACGCGAAGGCCGCTCGCACCGGCCGCATGTAGCGACACCCCGCTCCAAGCGAACGGCAGATACGGCCGCCCGGCTTCCGCTCTCGGCACCACGTCACCCAACGCGGCAGCGTGCAGGGACGCGTCCAGCAAGGCCGGGTGCAAACCGAACCGGCCCGCCTCGGCGTGCGCCTGGTCCGGCAGCGTGATCTCGGCGAACACCGAGCTTCCCTGCTGCCAGGCGGCGGTCAAGCCCTGGAAGAGCGGCCCGTACTCCAGTCCGCTCGCGGTCAGGTCGTCGTACAGCTGCTCGACGTCAATCGCAGTTGCTCCGGCCGGGGGCCATTGAGCGAGGTCGAACACCGGCTCCTCGGCCTGGTCGGCGAGCAGGCCTTGCGCGTGCTGCACCCACTCCCCCGCCTGGTTGCTGCGGGAATGGATACTCACCGGACGAGCGCCTGTCTCATCGGATGGTCCGGCGACCAGTTGGATGTGCACGCCTCCCTCGGCCGGCACCAGCAACGGCGCCTGGATGGTCAGCTCCCGCAACTGCGGGCAGTCCAGCTCATGCCCGGCCCGCACCGCCAGCTCCACCAGCGCCGCACCCGGCACCACCACCCGGCCGTTGACCTGGTGATCGGCCAGCCAGGGCTGCGTTGTCAGCGACAACCGACCCGTGAAGGTGTGAGTGTCGGAGTCCGGCGCCGAGATGGCGGCACGGAGTACGGGGTGATCGATGGCACCCAGCCCGGCGGCGTCCACATCGCCGGTGTCCTGTGCGGCGGGCACCCAGTACCGCTCCCGCTGGAAGGCGTAGGTGGGCAGATCGACGTGCCTGGCCGGGGTCAGCACCGCCGTCCAGTCCACGGCGATGCCGTGGGTGTGCAATCGGCCGAGCGCCTCGACCAGCGCGCGGACCTCGTCGCGGTCCTTGCGCGTGGCGGGAACGAACACGCCGTCGGAGATGCTCTGCTGAGCCAGTCCCGTCAGCACCCCGTCCGGGCCGACCTCCAGGAAGTGGCTCGCCCCTGAAGCCGTCACTCCGTCGGCGAACCGCACGGCCTGGCGCACGTGCTCCACCCAATAGGTCGGGGTGGTCAGCTGGCCCGGCTCGGCCAGGCGGCCGGTGAGGTTGGAGACGATCGCGAGAGTGGGTTCGTGGTAGGTCAGACCGGTGATGGCCTGCTCGAAGTCGGCGAGCATCGGCTCCATCAGCGGGGAGTGGAAGGCGTGGGAGACGCGCAGCCTGCGTGTCCGAGCGCTGACTCGCCCCTCGATCTGCGTGATCGCCTCGGCGTCTCCGGAGATCACCACGGCTGCGGGGCCGTTGACCGCCGCGATCCCGACCTGGCCCTCCAGCAGCGGCAGAACCTCCGCCTCGGGTGCGGCGATCGCGAGCATCGCACCGCCCGTCGGCAGGGCCTGCATCAACCGAGCCCGAGCCGCCACCAGCGCACACGCATCGGCCAGCGAGAAGACTCCGGCCACGTGAGCGGCGGCAATCTCCCCGATCGAATGCCCGACCAGCACATCAGCGCGGACCCCGAAGGACTCCAGCAGCCGATACAGCGCCACCTCGAAGGCGAACAACGCCGGCTGAGTCATCCCGGTCTCGTTCAACACCCCATCCGGGTCGTCGAACATCACCTCACGGACCGGCAGGAACTGGTTGATCTCCTCCAGCGCCTCGGCGAACACCGGGAACGCCTCAGCGAGCTCACGGCCCATCCCGACTCGCTGACTGCCCTGACCTGCGAACAGCAACGCCAGCCTGCCCCCAGCCACCACCTCCGGGGAACCCTCGGCCAGCGCCCGCAACCCGGCCAACAACTCGTCACGATCCGCACCCACCACGACCGCACGCTGCTCCAACACAGCCCGCCCCGTCGCCAACGACCAAGCAGCGTCCGACACCGAGAGCGACGGCCGCGCCGACAGCCACGACTCCAGTTGAGCCGCCTGAGCCTGAAGCGCCTGCGGGTCCTTGGCCGACACCAGCCACGGCACCACCGGCAACTCCGCGCCACCGGTCTCGGTTGTCGAAGCGGGAGGCTCCTCCAGCACGACATGGGCGTTCGTACCGCTGATCCCGAACGAAGAGATCGCCGCACGACGCGCATGCCCGTTCTCCTGCCACGGCCGCGCCTCGGTCAGCAGCTCAACGGCACCGGCCGACCAGTCCACATGCGGCGACGGCTCGTCCACGTGCAACGTCTGCGGCAGCACCCCGTTCCGCATGGCCATGACCATCTTGATCACGCCCGCGACGCCCGCCGCGGCCTGCGCGTGGCCGATGTTCGACTTGATCGACCCCAGCCAGAGAGGCTGGTCCCGGTCCTGGCCGTACATCGCGAGGAGCGCCTGGGCCTCGATCGGGTCACCCAGAGCGGTCCCGGTGCCATGTGCTTCGACCACGTCCACGTCCCCGGCCGACAGACCGGCGTTCGCCAGCGCCTGGCGGATCACCCGCTGCTGGGAAGGGCCGTTCGGTGCGGTCAGACCGTTGCTGGCGCCGTCCTGGTTGACCGCCGAGCCCCGAACCATCGCCAGCACCCGGTGACCGTTGCGCTGGGCATCCGACAGCCGCTCCACCAGCAGCATGCCGACACCCTCACCCCAGCCGGTGCCATCAGCGGCGGCCGAGAACGCCTTGCAGCGCCCGTCCGGGGACAGGCCCCGTTGCCGGGAGAACTCGATGAAGGTGCTCGGTGTGGCCATCACGGTGACGCCGCCGGCCAGCGCCAGGTCGCATTCACCCGATCGCAGGGCCTGTACCGCCAGGTGCAGCGCCACCAGGGAGGAGGAGCATGCGGTGTCCACGGTCACGGCCGGACCTTCCAGGCCCAGGGTGTAGCTCACCCGGCCGGAGGCGATGCTGCCGGAGCTGCCGGTGCCGATGAGCCCTTCCAGCTCGCCGGGCACGGCCGAGAGCTGGGGCGCGTAGTCGTGGTACATGACCCCGGCGAACACACCCGTCCGACTCCCCCGCAACCCGTGAGGATCGATCCCCGCCCGCTCAACCGCCTCCCACGACGTTTCGAGCAGCAACCGCTGCTGCGGATCCATCGCCAACGCCTCACGCGGCGAAATCCCGAAAAATCCCGAATCGAACTCCGCCGCGTCATACAAGAACCCGCCATGCCGCGCATACGACGTCCCACGGCTGTCCGGATCCGGGTCATACAACCTCTCCAGATCCCAACCCCGATCAACCGGGAACTCCCCAACCGCATCCCGACCCGAGAACACCAACTCCCACAAACCCTCCGGCGAGACCGCACCCCCCGGATACCGGCACGCCATCCCCACAATCGCGATCGGCTCATCCACCACCGAGGCGGCGGTCACCACGGCCTGCGAGGTCTGCCCACCGCCCAACTCACTCGCCAGGAACTCCGCCACCGCCTCAGCCGTCGGGAAGTCGAACACCAACGTCGCCGGCAACCGCAGCCCGGTCGCGGCGTTGAGCTGGTTGCGGAACTCCACGGCGGTCAGCGAGTCGAAGCCCAGCTCCTGGAACCGTTTGGTCGGCTCCACCGCGTCGCCGCTCTGGAACCCGAGCGCCGTGGCCACCTGGCTTCGGACCAGCTGCAGGAGATCGGCCGGGTTCTCGCTGGTGGTGGTCGTGCTGGTACGGCGGGCAGGCACGCGGACCAGCCCGTGAAGGAGCGCGGGCAGCGTGCCCGCCTGCGCCTGGGCCTGCAGCGCCGGCATGCTCAGCGCAGCCGGGACCAGGTCGGCGCGGTCGCCGTTGACCGCAGCGTCGAACAGAGCCAGCCCGTCGGCGATGGGCAGGGGTGTGATGCCGCCGCGTTCGAGGCGGCGCAGGTCGGACTCGTCCAGCTCGCCCGCCATGCCGCCGGTGGCCCACAGGCCCCAGGCCAGCGAGGTCGCCGGAAGGCCCTGCGCTCTGCGCCGCTGGGCCAGGGCGTCCAGGTATGTGTTCGCGGCGGCGTAGTTGCCCTGGCCCGCGCTGCCCAGCACCCCGGACAGGGAGGAGAACAGCACGAACGCGGTCAGATCGAGATCCTGCGTGAGCTCGTGCAGGTGCCACGCCGCGTCAGCCTTCGGCCGCAGGACGGCGTCGATGCGCTCCGGCGTGAGGGAGGCGATGACACCGTCATCCAGAACACCTGCCGTGTGGACGACACCCGTCAGCGGGTGCTCGGCGGGGATCGAGGCGATCAGGCGGGCGAGGGCCCCGCGGTCCGCCACGTCGCAGGCGGCCACGTCCACCTCGGCGCCCAGGTCGGAGAGCTCGGCCACCAGCTCGGCCGCGCCCGGCGCCTCCGGACCGCGACGGCTGACCAGCAGCAGGTGCCTGACCCCGTGCGCCACCACCAGATGCCGAGCCACCAACGCGCCCAACCCGCCGGTGCCACCGGTGACCAGCACGGTCCCCTCGGCCCCGAACAGCGGCCCGCTGAGCTGCTCCGGCCCCGAAGCCGGGCCTGCTGCCCGCTTGAGGCGCGGGGCCAGCAGCCGGCCGGCCCGTACCGCCACCTGGGGCTCACCGGTGGCCAGCGCCTGGGAGACCGGCTCCGTCGAGTCGTCGTCCACGTCCAGGAGCAGGAACCGGTCCGGCTGCTCGGCCTGCGCGGCGCGTACCAGACCCCATACCGCCGCCTGCGCCGGGTCCGGCACGTCGTCCGGGGTCGCCGCGACCGCGCCGTGCGTGACGACCACCAGGCGCGCGGGCGTCTCCTGCACCGCCGCCAGCGCGGCATGGGTGGCGTGCCTGATCGCCTCCGGGGTTCCCGCCTCGGTCACGGGTACGTCGAAGATCTCGTACTGGAGGTCGTTCTGCGAGGTACGGCCACCAGCCGGCACCCAGTCGATCTGGAACAGGCTGTTGGAACCGGTCGTCCGCTGGTCGGCGGAGCTCGGGCGCAGCGTGAGCGAGCCGACCTCCATGACGGGCACGCCGGCGGCGTCCGCCATGGTCAGGGCGACCACACCGGGGCCGGCCGTGGGCGCGATCCTGACCCGTAGCACCGTCGCGCCGTCGGCGTGCAGCGCCACCTGGCTCCAGGCGAAGGGGATGTACGGCCGTCCCGGTTCGGCCTGCGGCAGCAGCCCGGACATGGGGATGGCGTGCAGGGAGGCGTCGAGCAGCGCCGGGTGCAGGCCGAACCGCCGGGTCTCGGTGTGCTCCGGCAGCGCGATCTCGGCGTAGACGGCGTCGTCGCTCTTCCAGACGGCCCTGAGGCATTGGAAGGCGCCGCCGTACTCCATGCCGGTCGCGGCGAGGTCTTCATAGACGCTGCCCACGTCGAGGGACTGCGCGCCGGGCGGCGGCCACTGCGTGAGATCGAAGCCGGGTATGGCGGCGGCCGGGGCCAGCGTTCCCTGGGCGTTCTGGCTCCAGTCCGTGGCGTCCTCGGCCCTCGAGTAGATCGTCACCGGCCGGCGTCCCGACTCGTCGGCGGCTCCGACCACCACCTGGAGATGGAGGGTGCCCCGCTCGGGCAGGACCATCGGGGTCTGGTGGGTGAGCTCGTCGAGCACCGGGCAACTGGCCTCGTCCCCGGCCCGTACCGCCAGCTCCACCTGTGCCGAGCCTGGCACGACCACCCGGCCGCCGACCATGTGGTCGGCCAGCCATGGCTGCGTGGCCGGCGACAGGCGGCCGATGAGGGTGAGGGTGTCCGTCCCCGGAGAGGGGACGGTCGCGGTCAGGAGCGGGTGCTCCACGGCCGCCAGCCCGCCGCCCGAGGCGACGTCACCGGTGGCGTATCCGGCGTCGAGCCAGTACCGCCGGCGCTGGAAGGCGTAGGTGGGCAGATCGACGTGCCGGGCGGGAACGGAGGCGAAGTACGCGTCCCAGTCCACGATGATGCCGTGGGTGTGCAGCTGGCCGAGCGCCTCGACCAGCGCGCGAACCTCGTCCCGGTCCTTGCGCGTGGCGGGGATGAACACCCCATCGGCGATGCTCTGCTGAGCCAGTCCCGTCAGCACTCCATCCGGGCCGACCTCCAGGAAGCAGTCAGCCTCCGCAGCCGCAACCCCATCGGCGAACCGCACCGCCTGCCGCACGTGCTCCACCCAATAGCTCGGGCTGGTCAGCTGGCCCGGCTCGGCCAGCCGGCCCGTGAGGTTGGAAACGATCGCCAATGTGGGCTCGTGGAAAGTCAGACCGGAGATGGCCTCCTCAAAGGAATCCAGCATCGGCTCCATCAACGGCGAATGGAAAGCATGCGAGACCCGCAGCCTGCGTGTCCGAACGCTGACCCGCTCCTCGATCTCAGCGATTGCTTGGGCGTCGCCGGAGACCACCACCGCTGCCGGACCGTTGACCGCCGCGATCCCCACCCGACCGTCCAGCAGGGGCAGAACCTCCGCCTCGGGTGCCGCGATCGCGAGCATCGCACCGCCAGTCGGCAAGGCCTGCATCAACCGAGCCCGAGCCGCCACCAGCGCACACGCATCCGCCAACGAGAACACTCCGGCCACATGCGCGGCGGCGATCTCCCCGATCGAATGCCCGACCAGCACATCAGCGCGCACCCCGAAGGACTCCAACAGCCGATACAACGCCACCTCGAAGGCGAACAACGCCGGCTGAGTCATCCCCGTCTCGTTCAACACCCCATCCGGGTCGTCGAACATCACCTCACGGATCGGCAGGAACTGGTTGATCTCCTCCAGCGCCTCGGCGAACACCGGGAACGCCTCAGCGAGCTCACGGCCCATCCCGACCCGCTGACTGCCCTGGCCGGCGAACAACAAAGCCAGCCTGCCCCCAGCCACCACCTCCGAGGAACCCTCGGCCAGCGCCCGCAACCCAGCCAGCAGCTCGTCACGATCAGCGCCAACCACGACCGCACGCCGCTCCAGCACCGCTCTCGTGGAGACAAGCGCCTTACCGACCCCGGCAAGCGATACGTCATCCCTCGATGCCCAGTCCGCGAGCCTGCCCGCCTGCTCCCGTAGCGCTGCGGTGTCGTTGGCCGAGATGAGCCACGGCACGGCGGGCATCGACGGGTCGTCCTCGCCGACGGGCTCGACGGCGGCCGGGCCCTGCTCGACGATCACGTGGGCGTTGGTGCCGCTGACGCCAAAGGACGAGACTCCGGCCCGGCGCGGGCGGTCCTGGAGGTCCCACGGGCGGTCCGAGGTCAGCAGTTCGACCGCCCCCGCAGACCAGTCCACGTGCGGCGACGGCTCGTCCACGTGCAGGGTCCGGGGCATGAGGCCATGCCGCATCGCCATGACCATCTTGATCACGCCACCCACCCCGGCGGCGGCCTGCGTGTGACCGATGTTCGACTTCAGCGACCCCAGCCACAACGGCCGGTCCCGCTCCTGCCCATAGGTCGCGATGATGGCCTGCGCCTCGATCGGGTCGCCCAGCGTCGTACCGGTGCCGTGGGCCTCGACCACGTCCACGTCCGAGGTCGTCAGACCGGCGTTGGCCAGCGCCTGGCGGATCACGCGCTCCTGGGAGGGGCCGTTCGGGGCGGTCAGGCCGTTGCTGGCGCCGTCCTGGTTGATCGCGGTGCCCCGGACGAGGGCGAGGATCTGGTGGCCGTTGCGCTGGGCGTCCGACAGCCGCTCCACCAGCAGCATGCCCGCGCCCTCGGCCC
Organism: Nonomuraea sp. NPDC004186; assembly: GCF_053603495.1. Classification (NCBI taxonomy): domain Bacteria; kingdom Bacillati; phylum Actinomycetota; class Actinomycetes; order Streptosporangiales; family Streptosporangiaceae; genus Nonomuraea; species Nonomuraea sp. NPDC004186. Next base: position 35,654 of record NZ_JBSGFQ010000024.1, read on the forward strand.
AGCCGGTGCCGTCGGCGGAGGCGGAGAACGCCTTGCACCGGCCGTCCGCGGCGAGCCCGCGCTGCCGGGAGAACTCGATGAAGACGTTGGGCGTGGCCATCACCGTCACCCCGCCGGCCAGGGCGAGATCGCACTCGCCGGACCGCAGGGACTGGGCCGCCAGGTGCAGCGCCACCAGCGACGACGAGCACGCCGTGTCCACCGTCACGGCCGGGCCTTCCAGCCCGAACGTGTAGGCGACCCGGCCCGAGGCGATGCTGCCCGCGCTGCCGTTGAGCACGAACCCCTCGAACCCCTCGGGCGCCTGCGGCAGGCGCGTGCCGTAGTCGTGGTACATCACGCCCGCGAACACGCCGGTACGGCTCCCGCGCATCGCCTTGGGGCTGATCCCGGCCCGCTCGATCGCCTCCCACGAGGTTTCGAGGAGCAGCCGCTGCTGCGGGTCCATCGCGGTGGCCTCGCGCGGCGAGATCCCGAAGAGCGCGGGGTCGAAGAGGTCGGCGTCGTGCAGGAACCCGCCCTCTCGGGCGTAGCTGGTGCCCGCGTGGGCGGGGTCGGGGTCGTACAGCCGTTCCAGGTCCCAGCCCCGGTTGCCGGGGAAGGTGGTGATCGCGTCGGCGCCCTGGGTGAGGAGCCGCCAGAGGTCCTCGGGCGAGACCACGTCGCCGGGGTAGCGGCAGGCCATGCCGACGATCGCGATGGGCTCGTCGGCGGTCCCGGTCTGGGCGGCCACCTGGTCGGCCCGCGAGGATCCGGTGAGCTCGGCGCGCAGGTGCTCGGCGAGTTCGTCGGGAGTGGGGAAGTTGAACAGGAGCGTGGCGGGCAGCCGCAGGCCGGTGGCGGCGTTGAGCCGGTTACGCAGCTCGATGGAGCTCAGCGAGTCGAACCCGAGGTCCTTGAACGCTGTCCCGATGTCCACGGCGTCGGCGTCGGCGTGGCCGAGCACCTGCGCGACGCTCGTACGGATGAGCGACAGCAGCGCGCCCTTGTCGGCCCGCGCCCTCGCCTGCCTGGGGGCCGCAGGCTTGCGCGCCGGGGCCTTGACCAGGGAACGGAAGACGGCGGGGATCTCGTCCTGGCGGCGCAGGGCGGTTGTGTCGAGGCGGGCGAGTAGCTGCACTCCCCTGTCGAGCGCGAGCCCCGCGTCGAACAGGGCCATGCCCTCGGCCACGGGCAGCGGCGCGAGCCCGACCCTGTTGAGCCGGGCGACGTCGACCTGGCTCAGCGCGCCGGCCATGCCGCTGTCCGACTCCCACAGCCCCCACTGGAAGGAGGCGGCGGGCAGGCCCTGCGCCCGCCGGTGCAGGGCCAGGGCGTCCAGGTACGTGTTCGCGGCGGCGTAGTTCGCCTGGCCGGCGCTGCCGACCGTGGCCGCGACGGACGAGTACATCACGAAGAACGACAGGTCCTCGGTGAGCTCGTGCAGATGCCAGGCGGCGTCCGCCTTCGGGCCGAAGACGCGGTCGATCCGCTCGGGGGTCAGCGAGGTCACGGCGCCGTCGTCCACGACCCCGGCCAGGTGCACGACACCCTGCAGCGGCCGGTCCGCGGGGATGCCGGCCAGCAGGGCGGCCAGTTCGGCGCGGTCGGCGACGTCACAGGCCGCCACGGTGACCTGCGCGCCCAGCGAGGTCAGCTCGTCCAGCAGCGCCTGCGCGCCGGGCGCCGCGGCACCGCGGCGGCCGGCCAGCAGCAGGTGCCGGACGCCGTGCCCGGTGACGAGCCGCCGCGCGGCCAGGGCCCCCAACTCGCCCGTGCCACCGGTCAGCAGCACGGTCCCGTCCACCGTCATCGACGCGGTCGCGGTCTGGGTCACGGGAACGATGCGCGGCACGCGGAGCTCGCCCTGACGCAGGGCGACCTGCGGCTCGCCGGACGCGCAGGCGCGCAGCAGCGCGGCCGCGGAGTCGGGATGGTCGTCGGTGTCGACGATGACGAACCGCCCGGCGTGCTCGGACTGGACGGACCGCATCAGGCCCCAGACGGGCGCGGTGGACAGATCCGGCACCTCGCCCTCGACCGCGCTGACCGCCCCACCGGTCACCAGCGCCAGCCTGGCCTGCGCGAACCGCTCGTCCGCGAGCCACTGCTGGACGAGCGCCAGCACCTCGTACGTCCTGGTACGTCCCTCACCGGCCGGGACCCGGGCAAGCACCAGGTCCGGGACCGCCTCCACGTCACCCAGCGAGGCCAGGCCGTCGAGCTCCACCACGCGCTCGGGCTCCGGCCCGGCGGTGGCGGGCGCGGTCACCCAGTCCAGCGCGTACGGCGTGCTCCCGGGCGACAGCTCGGCCGTCACGGGCCTGACCACCAGTGAGTCCACGGTGAGGATCGGCGCGCCGGTGTCGTCCGCGACGCTCAGCGACAGCTCACCCTGGCCCTTCGCCGTCGTACGGACCCGCGCCATGGTCCCGCCCACCGCGTGCGGCGAGATGCCGGACCAGGCGAAGGGCAGGAACGGCTGCCCCGGCTCGGTACGCGGCAGGAGGTCGCCGAGCGTGATGGAGTGCAGCACCGCGTCCAGGAGGGCGGGGTGGAACCCGAACCGCTCCGCGCCCGTCAGCGCCTGGTCGGGCAGCACGATCTCGGCGTAGACCGCGCCGTCGCGCTGCCAGGCGCTCACCAGCCCCTGGAAGGCTTCGCCGTACTCCAGGCCCGAGACGGCCAGGTCGTCGTACAGGTGGTCGATGTCGATGGGCTGGGCCCCGGCCGGCGGCCATTGCGCGAGGTCGAAGCCGGGTCCGGCGGCGGCGGGGCCGAGCGTGCCCTGGGCGTGCCGCTGCCAGGAGTCGCCGCCTTCGGGGCGGGAGTACACGGCGATGCCACGCCGGCCGCCGTCGTCCGGCCCGTCGATGACCACCTGGAGCTGTACGGGGTGCTCGTGCGTGATCACGAGAGGAGCTTGGATGGCCAGTTCGGAGACCGCCTCGCAGTCCTCGGTCTCCGCCGCGGCCCGCAGCGCGATCTCGAGGAAGCCCGTGCCGGGAAGGATCACGGTGCCGTTGACCGCGTGGTCGGCGAGCCAGGGCAGCGTGGCCAGGGACAGCCGCCCGGTGAGCGTGAGGGTGTCGGAGTCGGGGGCGGGCACGGCCGCGCTGAGTATCGGGTGCTCCACGGCGCTCAGCCCGGCGGCGGTCACGTCGCTGACGGCTCTGCCCGACTCCAGCCAGTACCGCTGGTGCTGGAAGGCATAGGTGGGCAGATCGACATGCCTGCCCGGAGCCAGCACCGCCGTCCAGTCCACGGCGATCCCCTGGGTGTGCAGCCGGCCGAGCGCCTCCATCAAGGCACGGACTTCATCCCGGTCCTTACGAGTCGCGGGAACGAACACCCCATCGGCGATGCTCTGCTGAGCCAGCCCCGTCAACACCCCATCCGGGCCTACTTCCAGGAAGCAGTCAGCCTCCGCAGCCGTCACCCCGTCGGCGAACCGCACGGCCTGCCGCACGTGCTCCACCCAGTAACCGGGGCGGGTGAGCTGCCCCGGCTCGGCCAGCCGACCCGTGAGGTTGGAAACGATCGCAAGAGTGGGCTCGTGATAGGTCAACCCGGAGATGGCCTCCTCGAAGGAAGCCAGCATCGGCTCCATCAGCGGCGAGTGGAAGGCGTGCGAGACCCGCAACCTGCGTGTCCGAACGCTCACGCGCTCCTCGATCTCCGCGATCGCCTCGGCATCTCCGGAGACCACCACCGCAGCCGGACCGTTGACCGCCGCGATGCCCACCTGGCCCTCCAGCAGCGGCAGAACCTCCGCCTCGGGTGCCGCAATCGCGAGCATCGCACCGCCGGTCGGGAGAGCCTGCATCAACCGAGCCCGAGCCGCCACCAAGGCACACGCATCGGCCAGCGAGAAGACTCCGGCCACGTGAGCGGCGGCAATCTCCCCGATCGAATGCCCGACCAGCACATCCGCGCGGACCCCGAAGGACTCCAGCAGCCGATACAGCGCCACCTCGAAGGCGAACAACGCGGGCTGCGTCATGCCCGTCTCGTTCAACGCCCCATCCGGGTCGTCGAACATCACCTCACGGACCGGCAGGAACTGGTCGATCTCCTCCAACTCCTCGGCGAACACCGGGAACACCTCAGCGAGCCGCTTGCCCATCCCGACCCGCTGACTGCCCTGACCAGCGAACAGCAGCGCCAGCCTGCCACCCGAGCCGCTCCCGGAAACCCCATCCGAAGCAAGCGCCCGCAACCCAGCCAGCAGCTCGTCACGATCAGCACCCACCACGACCGCACGCTGCTCCAGCGCAGAACGCCCCGTCGCCAACGACCAAGCGGCGTCCGGCACCGAGAGCGACGGCCGCGCCGACACCCACGACGCCAACCGCCCGGCCTGCTGCACCAGCGCCTCGCGGCTCTTCGCCGAGAGCACCCATGGCACCACCGGCGAGCCCACGACCTCGTCAGAAGCCGGTTCGACCGGATCCCCCTGCTCAAGGATCACGTGGGCGTTGGTGCCGCTCACCCCGAACGACGAGACGGCGGCGCGGCGCGGATGATCCAGAACGTCCCACGACCGGGCCTCGGTCAGCAGCTCAACAGCACCGGCAGACCAGTCCACGTGCGGCGACGGCTCGTCCACATGCAAGGTCCGGGGCATGAGCCCGTGCCGCATGGCCATCACCATCTTGATGACCCCGGCCACGCCGGCGGCGGCCTGCGTGTGACCGATGTTGGACTTCAGCGACCCCAGCCACAACGGCCGATCCCGCTCCTGGCCATACGTCGCGATCAACGCCTGCGCCTCGATCGGGTCACCCAAGCTGGTCCCGGTCCCGTGCGCCTCGACCACGTCCACCTCAGCGGCCGACACCCCGGCATTGGCCAGCGCCTGCCGGATCACCCGCTGCTGGGAAGGCCCGTTCGGCGCCGCGAGGCCGTTGCTCGCCCCGTCCTGGTTGATCGCCGAGCCCTTGATGACCCCCAGCACCTGGTGCCCGTTGCGACGGGCGTCCGACAGCCGCTCCACCAGCAGCACGCCGACACCCTCACTCCACCCCGTGCCGTCGGCCGAGGCCGAGAACGCCTTGCACCGCCCGTCCGCCGACAGGCCCCGCTGCCGGGAGAACTCCACGAACGTGCCGGGCGACGCCATCACCATCGCGCCGCCCGCCAGGGCCATGTCGCACTCGCCCGTCCGGAGGGCCTGCGCGGCCAGGTGCAGCGCCACCAGCGACGACGAGCACGCCGTGTCCACGGTCACCGCCGGGCCCTCGAACCCGAACGTGTACGACACCCGCCCGGACGCCACGCTGGCCAGCTGGCCGGTGAGGAGGTATCCCTCGACCGCGTCGGAGCCCTCGGAGCGCCGTGGCCCGTACTCCATCGGCGCGATGCCGGTGAAGACCCCGGTCTGGCTGCCGTGCAGCGTGGCCGGGTCGATGTTGGCGTGTTCGAAGACCTCCCACGAGGCCTCCAGGAGCAGCCGCTGCTGCGGGTCCATGCCCAGGGCCTCGCGCGGCGAGATGCCGAAGAAGGCCGCGTCGAAGTCGGCGGCGTCGTACAGGAAGCCGCCCTGCCGGGTGTAGGAGGTGCCCCGATTGCCGGGGTCGGGGTCGAACAGCCGGTCCAGGTCCCAGCCGCGGTCGGTGGGGAACTCGCCCACCGCGTCCCGGCCCTGCGCGACCAGCTCCCACAGGTCGTCCGGCGACAGCACGCCGCCGGGGAAGCGGCAGGCCATGCCCACGATCGCGATCGGCTCGTCGTGCCCGGCCGACCGCACCGCGGTGGCGGGCGTGGCGGAGCCGCCGAGCAGTTCGGTACGCAGGTGGTCGGTCAGCGCCTTGGGCGACGGGTAGTCGAACAGCAGCGAGCTGGGCAGTTGCAGCCCGGTGGCGGCGTTGAGCCGGTTCCTGAGCTCGACCGCGGTGAGCGAGTCGAACCCGGCGTCCTTGAACGCTCCGGTGGCGCTGATGACGTTCGGCGTCACGTGCCCGAGCACGAGGGCGGCCTGGCCGCGTACCAGGTCGAGCAGGGTGCGTTCCTGCTCGTCCGGGCTCAGCCCGCGCAGGGACTGCGCCAGCGATGCCTCGCCGGAAGCGGAGCCGGAGCCGCCGGCCGCGCGGCGCTCGACGGGCTTGCGCAGCATCCCGCGCAGCATGGCCGGTACGGGGTCCGCGACCTTGGCCAGGCTCAGCCGGGCGGGCAGCGTCGTCACGGCGCCACCCGCGAGAGCGGAGTCGAAGAGCTCCAGCGCCTCGTCGCGCGGCAGCGGGGCGACGCCGAGCCGGGCCCAGCGCGCCAGGTCGGCCGTGGCGAGCGTGCCCGCCATGCCGCCGAATTCGGAGGAGTTGTCCCACAGGCCCCAGTCCAGGGCCGTGGCGGGCAGGCCGAGCGAGTGGCGGTGGCGGGCGAGGGCGTCGAGGAAGGCGTTGGCGGCGGCGTAGTTGGCCTGGCCGGCGCTGCCGAGCGTGGCCGCGCACGACGAGAACAGCACGAACGCCGACAGTTCGCGCTCGCGGGTCAGCTCGTGCAGGAGCCAGGCGGTCTCGGCCTTGGTCCGCCACACGGTGTCGAGCCGCGCGGGGGTCAGCGCCGGGACGACGCCGTCGTCGAGCACGCCGGCGATGTGCACGACGCCGGTGAGGTCGCGGCAGGAGTCGATGAGCCCGGCCAGCGCTTCGCGGTCGGTGACGTCGCAGGCGACCAGCTCGGCGTGCGCGCCGAGCTCGGCCAGCTCGGCCGCGATCGCGACGGCCCCGGCCGAGTGCGGGTCGCGGGTGACGAGGACGAGGTTCCGCACGCCGTGCCGGGTGGCGAGGTGCCGGGTGACCGTGCGTCCCAGCGCGCCGGTGCCGCCGGTGACCAGCACGGTCCCCTCGGGATCCCAGGACCGGTCCGCCGCCGGCCGGCCGCGCCGCGCCAGCCTCGGGACGTAGATCTTGCCGGACCTGATCGCCAGCTGGGGTTCGTCGTAGGCGAGGGCGGCGGCGACGGCGTCCTCGGCGCTGCCGTCGTCGTCGAGCAGCACGAACCGGTCCGGGTACTCCGTCTGCGCCGATCGGACCAGGCCCCACACGGCTGCGCCGGCCAGGTCGGGCACCTCGTCGGTCGCTCCCCTGGTGACGATCACCAGCCGGGCCGACGCGGGCCGCTCGCCGTCGAGCCAGTCCTGGACGGCGGAGAGCACGCGGAGCACGGCCGCGCGCGCCCGGCCCGGGCCGTCCCCTTCGTCCTCTTCGTGCCAGGGCAGGAGCACGTCGCCGGGCGCGATGGTGGCATCGCCCGTGGCGGGTACGGGCATCCAGTCCACCTCGAACAGCCCGACGTGCTCGGTGGGCAGGTCCACGGGACCGCGTGCCTCCAGCCAGAACCGCTGACGTTGGAAGGCGTAGGTGGGCAGGTCGACGTGGAGCGCGGGGGCGGGCCCGAAGTAGGCGTTCCAGTCGATGGTGACGCCGCAGGCGTGGAGCTGTCCGAGGGCCTGGACGAAGGTGTCGATCTCGTCGCGGTCCTTGCGTACGGCGGGGACGAAGACGCCGTCCGAGAGCATCTGCTGGGCCAGCCCGGTGAGGACGCCGTCAGGCCCCACCTCCAGGAAGAGCGCGGCGTCCGCGGCGGCGATGCCGTCCGCGAAACGGACGGGCCGCCGTACGTGGTCGACCCAGTAGCGAGGGCTGGTGAGCAGGCCGGGCTCGGCGAGCCCGCCGGTGACGTTGGAGATCACCGGGATCGTGGGCTCGTGGTAGGTCAGCCCCGCGATGGCCTCCTCGAAGGGCGTCAGCATCGGCTCCATCAGCGGTGAGTGCGCGGCCTGGGAGATCCGCAGCCGGCGCTTGCGTGCCGTGACGTTCCCCGCGATCTCCTCGATGGCGGCCTCCGCGCCGGAGATGACCACCGAGGTCGGGGTGTTGACGGCCGCGATGGCGACCCGGTCCTCGTACCCGTCGAGCAGCGGCAGGACGTCGGCCTCGGACGCGGCGATGGCGAGCATCGCGCCGCCCGGAGGCAGCATGTGCATGAGCCGGGCCCGCACGGCGATCAGGGTGCAGGCGTCGGCGAGGGAGAACACCCCGGCCACGTGGGCGGCGGCGATCTCGCCGACGGAGTGCCCGACCACCACGTCCGCCCGTACGCCGAGGGATTCGAGCAGCCGGTACAGGGCGACCTCGAAGGCGAACAGCGCCGGCTGGGTCATCCCGGTCTCGTTGAGCACCCCGTCGGGGTCGCTGAACATCACCTCGCGCAGCGGGTGCGGCAGGTGGGGGTCCAGCAGCGCGCAGATCTCCTCCAGCGCCTCGTCGAAGACGGGGAAGGCGGCGGCCAGCTCGCGGCCCATGCCGAGCCGCTGGCTGCCCTGCCCGGTGAACAGCAGGGCGAGCCGGCCCGCGGGTCCGCTGCCGGTCAGCACGCCGGGCGCGGCGGGGCCGCCGGCCAGTGCCCGCAGGCCGGCCAGCAGGTCGTCACGCTCGCGGCCGACGATCACCGCGCGGTGTTCGAGCACGGACCGCTCGGCGGCCAGCGCGGCGCCGGCGGCGGCGACGGGGATCTCGGGCGTCGCCTCGGAAGCCCAGGACGCGAGCCGCTCGGCCTGCCCGGCCAGCGCCTCGGGCGTCCTCGCCGAGATGAGCCAGGGGACGGCGGGGAGGTTCGCGTCGTCGCGGGGGGCCGGGACGGCCGGGTCGCCCTGCTCGATGATGACGTGGGCGTTGGTGCCGCTGATGCCGAAGGAGGAGACGGCGGCGCGGCGCGGGCGGTCCCGGAGCTCCCACGGCCGGGCCTCGGTGAGTAGTTCGACGGCACCCGCGGACCAGTCCACGTGCGGGGACGGCTCGTCCGCGTGCAGGGTCTGAGGCAGCACCTCGTGGCGCATGGCCATGACCATCTTGATCACGCCACCCACACCGGCGGCGGCCTGGGAGTGGCCGATGTTCGACTTCAGCGAGCCCAGCCACAGCGGCTGGTCCCGCTCCTGGCCGTAGGTCGCGAGAAGCGCCTGGGCCTCGATCGGGTCGCCGAGCACGGTGCCGGTGCCGTGCGCCTCGACCGCGTCCACGTCCCCGGCCGACAGTCCGGCGTTGGCCAGGGCCTGGCGGATCACCCGCTGCTGCGAGGGGCCGTTCGGGGCGGTCAGGCCGTTGCTGGCGCCGTCCTGGTTGATCGCCGAGCCCTTGATGACGGCCAGCACCTTGTGCCCGTTGCGCCGGGCGTCCGACAGGCGCTCCACCAGCAGCATGCCGACACCCTCGGCCCAGCCGGTGCCGTCGGCCGAGGCCGAGAACGCCTTGCAGCGCCCGTCCGGCGACAGCCCGCGCTGCCGCGAGAACTCCACGAACATGCCGGGGGACGCCATCACGGTCGCGCCACCGGCCAGCGCCAGGTCGCACTCCCCCGACCGCAGCGACTGCGCGGCCAGGTGCAGGGCCACCAGCGACGACGAACAGGCCGTGTCCACCGTCACCGCCGGGCCCTCGAACCCGAACGAGAACGCGACCCGGCCGGAGATCACGCTGGCGGAGGTGCCGGTCAGCACGTAGCCCTCCGCAGCGCCGGTAGCCTCGTGCAGGCGCGGGCCGTAGTCCTGGGCCATCGCGCCCGCGAACACGCCGGTACGGCTGCCGCGCAGCCCGGCCGGATCCACACCGGCCCGCTCGATCGCCTCCCACGACGCCTCCAGCAGCAACCGCTGCTGCGGATCCATCGCCAACGCCTCACGCGGCGAAATCCCGAAAAATCCGGGATCGAACTCCCCCGCGTCATACAGGAAGCCGCCGTGCCGCGCATACGACGTCCCACGGCTGTCCGGATCCGGGTCGTACAAGGCCGCCAGATCCCAGCCGCGATCGACGGGGAACTCCCCGATGGCGTCCGTACCGGAGATCACCAGGTTCCACAGGTCGTCCGGGGAGCGCACCCCGCCGGGGAAGCGGCAGGCCATGCCCACGATCGCGATCGGCTCGTCCGCCACCGAGGCGGCGGTCACCACGGCCTGGGCGGCCTGCCCGCCCGTCAGCTCCGCGCGCAGGAACGCGGCCAGCGCCTGCGGCGAGGGGTAGTCGAACAGCAGCGAGCTGGGCAGTTGGAGCCCGGTGGCGGCGTTGAGCCGGTTCCTGAGCTCGACGGCGCTGAAGGAGTCGAAGCCGAGCGCCTTGAAGGCGGTGGCGGTGTCCACGGTCGCGGCGTTGGCATGGCCGAGGACGAGCGCGATGCAGGTCCGTACGAGCTCCAGGAGCAGTTGCTCCTGCTCCGGCCCCGGCAGGCCGTGCAGCCGGTCGGCGAGCGGCTGCGTCCCGTCGCCGGTGGCCGCCGGCTCCGGGGGCGCGGGTGGGGGCGGCGCCGCGCCGTCCGGCTCGGGAAGCCAGTGGTACGTGCGCTGGAAGGCGTAGGTGGGCAGCGGGACGCGCCGCGCGCCTGGGTAGAGGGCGTCCCAGGCGGGCGCCGTGCCGCGTACCTGCAGCTCGGCCAGGGCAAGGGCGGCGCTGTGGCATTCGCCCCGGTTGTCCCGCAGCGTGGCGACGAACCGGGTGCCGGGGTCGGCGGGCAGGCAGTGCTGGCCCATGGCGGCCAGCACCGAGCCGGGGCCGACCTCGACGAACGTGGTCACGCCCGTGTCGGCCAGCGCGCGGATGCCGTCGCTGAAGCGCACGGCCTCGCGGACGTGCCACACCCAGTGGCCGGGCGAGCACAGGTCCTCGCCGGACGCGACGGCCCCGGTGAGGTTGGAGACGATCGGGATGGCCGGCTCGCGGTAGGTGAGCGACTCGGCCACCTGCCGGAACTCCGCGAGCATCGGGTCCATCAGCGGCGAGTGGAAGGCGTGGCTCACGCGCAGCCGGCGGGTCTTGCGGCCGCGGGCGCGGAACGCCTCGGCGATCTCCGTGACGCGCTCCTCCGCGCCGGAGACGACGACGGAGTCGGGGCCGTTGATCGCGGCGATGCTGACCGAGTCGTCGAGATGGGGGCGGAGCTCCGCCTCGGTGGCCTGGACGGCGATCATCGCGCCGCCGGCGGGCAGGGCCTGCATCAGCCTGCCGCGCGCCGCGACCAGGGTGCAGGCATCGGCCAGGGACAGCACACCGGCGATGTGCGCGGCCGAGATCTCGCCGATGGAGTGGCCGATCAGCCGGTCGGGGCGGATGCCCCAGTGCTCGTACAGGCGGGTGAGCGCGACCTCGAAGGCGAAGAGCGCGGGCTGGGTCATCCCGGTCTCGTCCAACACCCCGTCGGGATCGTCGAACATCACCTCGAGCAGCGGCCTGGCGAGCTCGCCGTCGAAGCAGGCGGCGATCTCGTCGAGGGCCCGCGTGAAGGCGGGGTACGCGGCGTAGAGCTCGCGGCCCATGCCCGGGCGCTGGCTGCCCTGGCCCGAGTAGAGGAAGGCGACGTCTCCGTCGCTCGGCCGACCGGTCACGATCTCGGCGGCGGCCTCTCCCCTGGCGAGCCGGTCGAGCGCGGCGGCCAGTCCGGACGGCTCGTCGACGACGATCGCGGCGCGGCGGTCGAAGGCCGTACGCGTCGTGGCCAGCGAGTAGGCCATGTCCACGGCGTCGGACACGGCGTCGGACACGGCTTCGGCTTCGGCGTGGCCGGCGGCGGCGGACACGGCGTCGGCGGGCTCGGCGAGCAGGTGGTCGCGCAGCCGGCCCGCCTGGGCGCGGAGCGCGGCCTCGCTCTGCCCGGCCAGCGGCAGGATCACCGGCCCGGCGGGACCGGGCGCCGGTCGCGGCGTCTCCTGAGGGTGCTCGGCGAGCACCACGTGGCAGTTGGCGCCCCCCATGCCGAACGAGCTGACGCCGGCGACCAGCGGTTCGCCGGCGCGCGGCCAGGCGGACAGCGCGGTGTTGACGCGCAGGTTCAGCTCGTCGAAGGGGATCAGCGGGCTGGGCGTCTCGAAGTTGAGTGATGCCGGCAGCTCGCGGTGCCGGATGGCCAGCACGGTCTTGAGCAGGCCGACGATTCCGGCGGCACCTTCCAGGTGGCCGATGTTGGTCTTGGCCGAGCCGACGAGCAGCGGCGTGCCCGCGTCCTTGGTGGTGCCGATGGCGGCGCCGAGAGCACGTGCCTCGATGGGGTCGCCGACCCGGGTTCCGGTGCCGTGCAGCTCGACGTACTGGACGTCGGCCGCCGGCACGCCGGCCCGCTCGCAGGCCAGCCGGATGACCTCTTCCTGGGCGTCCTGGTCGGGGACGGTGAGCCCGTCGCCGCCGCCGTCGTTGTTCACGGCGCTGCCGGCGATCACGCAGTGGACGTGGTCGCCGTCGGCGAGCGCGCGGGCCAGCGGCTTGAGCACGACGATGCCGCCGCCCTCGCCGCGGACGTAGCCGTTGGCGCGGGCGTCGAAGGTGAAGCACCTGCCGTCGGGCGACAGGGCGCCGAACCGGAGCGCGGCGAGCGTGCTGTCGGGGGTCAGGTTGAGGTTCACGCCGCCGACGATGGCCAGGCCCGACTCGCCGCTGCGCAGGCTCTCGCAGGCCAGGTGCACGGCGGTGAGCGAGGCCGACTGGGCGGAGTCCACGGTCATGCTGGGGCCGTTCAGCCCGAGCGTGTACGAGATCCGGTTGGCGAGCAGCGCCCGGCTGATGCCCGTGAGGCTGTGCCGGGTCAGCGCCGCGCGGCCGGTGCCCTGCAGCAACTGGGCGTAGTCGCCGGCCATGGCGCCGATGAAGACGCTGGTGCCGGTGCCCCGCAGGCTGTCCGGGACGATGCCGGCGTCTTCGAGCGCCTCCCAGCTCAGCTCCATGAGCAGCCGCTGCTGGGGGTCCATCATCGCGGCCTCGTTCGGCGAGATCCCGAAGAACTCGGCGTCGAACTCGGCTATGCCGGTGAGGAAGCCGCCGCGGAGCGATTCGGTCTCCGGGGAGTTCCACCGGCCGCTGGGAACGTCGGTGACGGCGTCGCCCCCGTCGCGCAGCAGCCGCCAGAAGGAGTCCGGGTCCGGGGCCTGAGGAAGGCGGCAGGAAATGCCGACGATCGCCACCGCGTCGTCGGAAAAACTACGAGAGGAGCGTTCGTAGGACATTGAACCAATCCAGTTTCCGACGGAGCGAGCAGAGGGCAGGGAAACGCTCTTGGGCCATCAGCTGATGACGTCGTACTTGCCGAATCCGGTGCCGACGGTGACCGGCTCACGGAAGAGGTCGAGCGGGTCCTCGGGCCTGAACTTCCCGGAGTGCACATACGCCTCGAGCGTTCCGTCGGGGCGCAGGCCCAGCAGGTCGGGCCGGCCGTCCAGGTCGATGTCGGTGAGCGTCACGAGGCGCATGTCCTGCCAGCCGTGGGCGACGGTGTACCAGGTGCCCTCGGTGGTCGCGGCGGCCGGGGTGCCGGGCGGGGCCGCGAACTCGTACAGGTCGAGGTCGCCGTTCGCGCGGCGGACCAGCAGGTCCAGGTTGCCGTTGCCGGTGAAGTCGGCCATGGCGACGGGAAGGTCGTCGACGCCGACCTCGGTGAGCCGCACCGGATCCTTGTCGTAGGTGTCGTTCCGCACGACCCCCAGGTCGCGGTGGGGGAAGACGTCCACGTTGCCGGCATCCTTGCCCTTGCCGAACGTGTCGTCGGGGCCGGTGCCGGTCACGTCGGCGAACCCGATCGTCTCCCATTCCCGGCCGTCGTCGCGCTTGCCGGACACGCGGATCGGCTCGGCGAACGGGCCGATCTCGCCGGGGCCGCCCAGGTTGCGCAGCAGGAAGAAGCCGTGCTCGCCGTTCTCGCCGGGGTTGATGCCGTACTCGCTGGCGCTGAACGCGCAGATGTCGGCGTGCCCATCGCCGGTCGCGTCGACGGCGCGGACGAAGAAGAACCGCCACCAGCCGAAGCCGTCACCGATCTTCACGGGATCGCCGTAGGTTTCGGTCCCGTTGAACTCGCCGCTGTGCGGATGGACGAACAATTCGCCGGTTTCCGTGTTGCGCACCAACAGGTCCGGCCGCCCGTCGCCGCGGAAGGAACGGCACTGGCCGTTCGCGAAACTCGACGCCATTGTTGAACGCCCCTCCCCGCCAGAATTTCCCGGTCAAGCGTCATCAGTATTCGCGAGTCGGGATAAGGCGGGTAACCCCTAGCGCCCATTAAAGAGGCCGCTCAAGCCCCACTTCGGGGCCGGACGGCACGCCGAATTCCCGGCGCGCGTGACGCGCGCCGGGAGCGGGGGAACATCTCAGGTGTCGCGCGAGCGGAACAGCGCGAACGCCACGAACAGCAGGACCGCGGTGAACGCGGCCATCACGCCGAGCCCGGACCACGGGAGCATCCGATCCGGCAGCTGCACAGTGGTGGTGATCTGGAGGCCCGCCGAGATCGGCCAGTACGTCGTCACCCAGTCACCGACCGCGTCGGGCAGCAGCCTGGGCGTGATGACGGGGATGATGAAGTTGATCGCCACCACCACGGTCGTGGCGCTCATCGTGGCCCGCAGCAGGCCGCCGACCGCCACGCCGACCAGGCCGACCAGCGCCCAGATCAGGCCCATGCCGACGATGGCGCGCAGCACGCCCGGCTGGCCGAGCGAGGCGGTGGGCGCGCCGGCCGCCCCGATCACCCGCTGCCCGAGGAAGTACGCGCCGAAGCCCGCCACCAGGCCCATCAGCAGGGCGATCAGCCCGAACGTGGCCACCTTGGCGGCCAGCAGCCGGCCGCGCCGCGGGACCACGGTCACGCTGGTGCGGATCAGGCCGGTGGCGTACTCGTGGGTGACCACGAGCACGCCCAGCGCGCCCACGGTGATCTGGGCGAACAGGAACCCGCCGTACATGCTGATGTAGGTGGGGTCGAACATCGCCCGGCCGGTCGCGGAGGCCGCCAGGTAGCCCTCGGCCGCGCCGTTGGCGGTGGCCGCGCCCAGGCCGACCATGAGCGCCACGGCGGTGAGGATCGTGGGGATGTTGGACGGTATCGTGCGGAACTTGGTCCACTCGGAGCGGATCGTGTCCGCGATGGCCACGCTCATGCCACACTCGCCTGGAACTCGATGCTGTCACGGGTCAGATCCATGTAGGCCTGCTCCAGGGAGCGCTGCGGCGTCAGCTCCGTCAGCACCACCCCGGCGGCCAGCGCCGCCTTGCCGATCTCCCTGGGCTCCAGCCCGGTGACGATGAGGGCGCCGTCGGCGCCCGGGTGGACGGTGGCGCCGGCCTCGGTCAGGAGCGGGACGAGCAGCTCGTGCTCCTCGGCCCGCACCAGCACGTTGGAGCCCTGCCGGACGAACTCGCTGATGCCGATGTCCGCGATCAGCTTTCCCCTGCCGATCACGATGAGATGGTCGGCGGTCTGCGCCATCTCGCTCATCAGGTGGCTGGAGACCAGCACGGTACGGCCTTCCGCGGCCAGCCCCCGCATCAGCTCGCGGATCCACTTGATGCCCTCGGGGTCGAGGCCGTTGACGGGCTCGTCGAATAACAGCACCTTCGGGTCGCCCAGCAGCGCCACCGCGATGCCGAGCCGCTGCCCCATGCCCAGCGAGAAGCCGCCGGCGCGCTTGCCCGCCACCGACTCCAGCCCGACCAGGCGCAGGACCTCGTCCACCCGACGGGCGGGGATGGCGTTGGTCTGGGCGATGCAGAGCAGGTGGTTGCGGGCCGTGCGCCTGGGGTGCACGGCGCGGGCGTCCAGCAGGGCGCCCACCTCGCGCATCGGCCGGGGCAGGCCCGCGTAGGCGCGCCCGTTGACCGTCACGCTTCCCCCGTCGAGGCGGTCGAGGCCGAGAATGGCCCTCATCGTGGTGGATTTGCCCGCGCCGTTGGGGCCGAGAAATCCGGTGACCCGCCCGGGGTGGACGCCGAACGTCAATCCGTCGACCGCGGTTTTATTGCCGTAGCGTTTCGTCAAGCCGGTTATTTCAATCATTTCCAGCCCCTCCAGAGACCGGTCGTTTCCAAGATCTTCTCATCGGGACTGTCTATATGGTGCCCTTTCCGACAACGGAATCGCCAGCGCATTTAGCATGGGCCGGAACTTGAGCCGGGTCTCCTCCAGCTCGGCCTCCGGGTCGGAGCCCGCCACGATGCCGCATCCGGCGTACAGGGTCGCGGTCTCGTCCTGCACGTGCGCCGAGCGGATCGCCACCGCGAACTCGCCCTCCTGCTCGTCGTTCATCCACCCGACGGGGCCCGCGTACCAGCCGCGGTCGAAGGGCTCGGCGTCGCGCACCCACTCGAGCGCGGCCTGGCGCGGATGGCCGCCGACGGCGGGTGACGGGTGCAGCCGCTCCACCAGGTCGAGGACGCTGGCGGTCTCCGGGTCGGCGATCTCGCCGACGATGCGGGTGTGCAGGTGCCGCAGGTTCGGCAGGTCGAGCACGTGCGGCTCGTCCGGCACCGTGACCGTCCGGCACACCTGGTCGAACGCGTGGCGCAGCGTCGCGGTGACGATCCGCTGCTCGCGCCGGCTCTTGTCGTCCTGCAGCAGGGCGGCGCGCAGGCACGCGTCCTCGGCGGGCGTCGCGCCGCGCGGCATGGACGCCGCCAGGCTCATCGACTCGGCCCGCCCACCGCGCAGGCCGACCAGCCGCTCCGGGGTGGCGCCCACGAAGGCGTGCCCGTACGCGGCCACGGCGAAGACGGTGCTCCCCGGTTGCGTGTCGCGCAGGGAGCCCAGCACGGAGGCCAGGTCGTACCCCCACGGGGAGGTGATCCGCAGCTGGCGGGCCAGCACGGCCTTGTCGAACCTGCCGCGGGCGATCTGCTCGGTGGTGTGCGCGACCAGCGCCTTCCACTCCGACGCGGAGGGGACCTCGATCATGGTCGTGCCCGGGAGCAGCGGGCTGGGGCAGGGACGGATCCCGCCGGACGAGATCAGGGCGAAGGCGTCCGCGACCGTGCGCGCGGGCCCGTCCGTCGTGGTGGGCCGGGGGTCGACGCTGACGCTGAGCGCGAGCGAGGTCGTGCCGTCGGGGTCCCGCGAGATCAGCACCCTGGGCACCCACATCAGCGCCTCGGGCAGCGGCCCGGGGCGCGGCGCGAAGGCGAACCCGCCGACCAGCGACGGCATGGCGCGCGGCCCCGGCCCGCCGGAGACCGCGGTCCCGGCCGCCCGTTCCCAGCCTCGCCGGATGCCGGCGAACCTGTCGTGACCGGTGTGCGTGAAGTCCGTCGCGCTGCCCATCGCTATGACGCTGGCGTGCGGCGACATCCAGACGAAGGTCCGCGTGGACCGCTCGAACAGCGGTCTCAGCAGCCCGACCGGGTCCACGGGCGGGATCTCCTGGCGCCAGGTCGCCAGCGCCGGGCAGGCGTTGTTGCGCGCCTCGATGGTGGCCTTGGCGTGCACTTCCAGGAAGCCGGGCAAGTCGATGTCTGCGACGTGCATCGGGTACATCCTCTGCGAGCGTGGGTTAGCTGAACATCCCGGCGAGCGCCTTCTTGCTGACCTTGCCGAGCGGGGTGACCGGGAGCTCCTGGACGATCTCCAGGCGGTCGGGGAACTTGAAGGCCGCCACCCCGCGCTCTCGCAGGAACGCGGTCAGGTCGCCGAGCGCCGGCGGCGTGCCGCGGGGCACGACGCACGCGCACGCCCGCTCGCCGAGCACCTCGTCGGGCAGGCCCACCAGGGCGACCTCCCTGACGCCCGGGTGCGCGAGCAGGTGGTTCTCCACCTCCTCGGCCGCGATCTTCTCGGCGCCCCGGTTGATCTGGTCCTTGACCCTGCCCTCGAAGACGACGTGCCCGGCCGGCAGCAGCCGTACGAGGTCGCCGGTCCGGTAGTAGCCGTCGGCGGTGAACGTCCTGGCGTTGTGCTCGGGCGCCCGGTAGTAGCCGCGTACCGTGTACGGGCCGCGCGCCAGGAGCTGCCCCACCTCGCCCGGCGCGACGTCGCGGTCGTCCTCGTCGACGACCCGCACCTCGTCATCCGGGGAGACGGGGAGCCCCTGGCTGACCAGGACCACGTCCTCCGGGTCGTCCCACCGGTGGAACCCGCACAATCCCTCGGCCATGCCGAAGGCCTGCTGGAGCCGGCAGCCGAGCGCGGGCTGGACCCGGCGGGCCAGCTCGTTCTGGAGCTTCGACCCGCCGATCGTGACGCGGCGCAGGCTGGACAGGTCGTACTCGTCCCACTCGGCGGCCTCCATCCACAGCAGGGCCGCGCCGGGGATCAGGCCGGTCTCGGTCACCCCTTCCCGCTCGATGAGCGGGAAGGTCTCGTCCGGGCTGGGGACGGGCGCCAGCACGAGCGTGCCGGCGGCGTGGAAGGTGGCCAGCAGCCCGTGGGTCAGCGGCCAGTTGTGGCACAGCGGCAGGCTCACCAGGTGGACGGTCTCCTCGCCGTAGTCGCACGCCTCGGCGACCGCGCGCCCGCTGTAGGCCCACTCCTGGTGCGCGCGGGGCACGAGCTTGGGCACGCCGGTCGTACCGCCCGACAGCAGGAAGAGCGCCACGCCGGCGGGGTCGGGCCGGGGCAGGCCGGTCGCCCCGGCGTCCGCGTAGTCCAGCCGGGTGAAGCCGCCCGGGTCGCCCGCGACGAGCACGTGCTTGAGCGTGGGCACCCGCGCGGCCACGTCGGCGGCCAGGTCCCGGTAGTCGAACCCGGCGTGCACGTCCGGGATGACGTACGCGGCCGCCTCCGTGAACTCGCAGAAGTACGTGATCTCGCTGCCGCGGTGGGCCGGCAGCGCCATGACCGGCAGAGCGCCGATCCTGAACAGGGCGAACAGCAGCGCGACGAGCTCCGGGACGTTGGGGAGCTGCACGACGACCCGGTCCCCCGGGCCGATGCCGATCTCGCGCAGCCGCGCCGCCATGCGGTCGGCCCGGCTGTCCAGCTCGGCGTAGCTCCACCGGTGGTCGCCTGCCACGAGTGCGAGCTTGTCCGGGTGGGAGCGCGCCCGCGCGCCGAGGATCTCGCCCAACGTCTCGTCGCGCCAGTGACCGGCCGAGCGGTAGCGCTCGGCGAACTCCTCCGGCCAGGGCGTGCAGCCATCCAGCATGGGTGCGTCCTTTCTCAGGTGGGGTCCGCGAGGGGTGGGGCCGCGAGGGTGGGTACGCGAGCTCAGCTCACGGCCTCCGCGAGCAGGTGCTCGGCCAGCTCGGCGGGGGTCGGGTAGTCGTAGATCGCGTCGGCCGCCACCTCGATGCCGGTCAGCTCGACGAGCCTGTTGCGCAGCTCCACCGCGGCCATCGAGGAGAAGCCCAGCTCGAAGAACTCCGCGTCCCGCTCCACCGCGTCGGGCAGCGGCAGCTGCAGGATCGCGGCGGCCTGGCCGCGTACCACGTCGAGCACGATGCCGTGGTGCTCGTCGGCCGGGCTGTCGGACAGCAGGCGGCGGAAGGCGGCGATGCCGTCCACCACGTCGTCCGGACCGTCCTGCCGGGCCGCCGCCTGCGGGATCTCCCCCAGCAGCCGGGCGGGCCCGGCCGCGGCGAGCGCGGCCCAGTCCGGGTCGGCGACGACGAGCGCCCTGTCCCCCTGGCGCAGGGCCTGGCGGACGGCGGAGACCGCGTCCGCGGGCTCCTTGAGGCCCGCCGCGACGGCCAGCGCGGGCTGCCCGGACGCGAGCCGCTCGTCGGCGAGCGCGGTGAAGTACTCGTACGTGCCGGCGCCGTCCCCGCCCCAGGCCGCGTGCGCCGGGGCCAGCATGAGGAAGACGGGCACGTCCGCGGCGCGGGCGGGCTTGTCGAGCGCGTACGCCGCCTCGGCGGTCGTGCAGACGACGGCGGTCACCCGGCCCGCGGGCAGCCGCCCGCCGACGGCCCGGACCACCACGCCCGGCTCGCTTTCGAGCTCGGCGTGCGGCTGGGTCAGGACGACCTCGTCCGCGCCGTTGCGCGCGGCCCATCTGGCCAGCTCGGCGGCGGTCTCGTCGAGCGGACCCGCCACCAGGACCGTGCCGCCGGGACGCCATTCGCGGCCGGCCGGGGCGCCGCGCGGCGGTGCCGGGCGCAGCCTGCGGGCGAAGGCCCCGCCGGAGCGCACCGCCACCTCGTTCTCGCCGGTCCGCCCGGACATCACCCCGCACAGCCGGCGCATGACCTGCTCGTCCAACCGGTCCGGAAGGTCGATCAGCCCGCCGCGCCCCTGACCGGCCGTGGCCCGCAGGTCGCCCCAGTCGCGGGCGGCCTGCGGCCCGGCCAGCGGGTCGGACGGCGCCACCTGGATCGCTCCCCGCGTGAGGAACCAGACCGGCGCCGATCCCGCCGGAAGGTCCGGAGCGGTCGCGCCTTCCGGCAGCAGGCACACGACGCCCGCCACGCCGCCGTCGGAGTCCGGCATCGCGGACAGCCGTACGGTGTCCGCGCCGTGCGCCGCGAGCCCGGCCACCAGCGCCTGGCCCGATGCGGTGCCGACCGGCGTCCCGTCCGGGCCGGCGCCGTCGGGCGCGACCACCAGCCAGGTGCCGCGGAGCGCGGGTGCGGGCAGATCCGTCAGGGGCTGCCAGCCGAGCTGGTAGCGCACGTCCGCGTGGTCGGCGCCGTCCTGGCCGCGCAATCTGGCCAGCGCGGGCAGCAGCTCGTCGAGCGTCGCCCCGCCCCGCAGGCCGAGCACCGCGAGCAGGCCGTCGCGGTCGCCCCGGGCGACGGCGTCCCACAACTCCCGGTCGGGCCCCGCGGCATCCTCGTGCCGGGGCGCGTCCGGCCAGTAGCGCTGCCGCTGGAAGGGATAGGTCGGCAGTGGTACGGGCGTGCCCGTGCCGATCACCGCGCCCCAGTCGACGCCGACGCCGTTCGCGTGCCCCCGGGCCAGGGCCTCGACCAGCGTGGTGGCCTCGGCCCGGTCGCGGCGCAGCACCGGCGCGGCGACGCCGCTCCAGCCGTCCAGGCAGTCCTCGACCATGGCCGACAGCACGGCGTCCGGACCGAGCTCCAGGAACGTGGACACGCCCTGGTCCCGCAGGGTCCGCACGCCGTCGCAGAAGCGCACGGCCTGCCGCAGGTGGCGGGCCCAGTACTCGGGCGAGGTCAGCTCGTCGGCGGTGGCGAGCTCGCCGGTGACGTTGGAGACGATGGGGATGGCCGGCGGCCGGAAGGCCAGCCCCCGCGCCACGCTCACGAACTCCTCCAGCGCGGGCTCCATCAGCGGCGAGTGGAACGCGTGGCTGACGGTCAGCCGCTTCGTCTTGCAGCCGCGCCGGGCCAGCCGTTCGGCCAGCTCCAGCACGCTCGTCTCGTCGCCGGACAGGACCAGTGACGCCGGTCCGTTGAGCGAGGCGATGCCGACGCGCTCCTCGTACCCGGCGAGCAGCGGCAGGACCTCCTCCTCGGTGGCGCCGCGCACCGAGACCATCGCGCCGCCGGGCGGCAGCGCCTGCATGAGCCTGCCCCTGGCGGCGACGAGCGTCACCGCGTCATCCAGCGACAGCACGTCGGCGACGTGCGCGGCGGCGATCTCGCCGATGGAGTGGCCGGCCAGGTAGTCGGGCCGCACGCCCCACGCCTCCAGGACCCGGAACAGGGCGACCTCGACGGCGAACAGCGCCGCCTGGGTGTACCGCGTCTGCTTGAGCAGCTCGGCGTCGCCGGCGATGACCTCGCGCAGCGGCCGGTCGAGGTGCCGGTCGAACCTGGCGCAGACCGCGTCGAAGGCCTCGGCGTACTCGGGGTAGGCCGCGTACAGCTCCTCCCCCATGGCCGGGCGCTGGCTGCCCTGGCCGGTGAAGAGGTACGCCGTCCTGCCGCGGGCCGCCGATCCGGTGATCACGTTGTCCGCCGCGGTCCCTTCGATCGCCGCCTCCAGCCCGGCGGCGAGCTCGTCACGGGTGGCGCCCAGGACGACCAGCCGCCGCTTGAACGAGGACCGCGTGGTGGCGAGCGACCAGGCCAGGTCCGCCGCCGGGCGGGCGGGCCGGGCCGCCAGGTGCTCGCGCAGCCGGCGGGCCTGGGCCTTCAGCGCGTCCTGCGTCTTGGCCGACAGCACCCAGGGGATCACCGGCCGCCCGGTCTCCGCAGGCGGCGCGGCGGGCTCCTCCTGGACCTGCTCCACGATGACGTGCGCGTTGGTGCCGCTGATGCCGAAGGACGAGACGCCCGCGCGGCGCGGCCTGCCGGTCTCCGGCCACGGGGTGGCCTCGGTGAGCAGCCTGACGGCGCCGGCGTCCCACGCGACGTGCGTCGTCGGCTCGTCCACGTGCAGGGTCTTCGGCAGCACGCCGTGCCGCATGGCCATCACCATCTTGATGACGCCCGCCACTCCGGCCGCGGCCTGGGTGTGGCCGAGGTTCGACTTCACCGAGCCCAGGTAGAGCGGCCGGTCCTGCGGCCGGTCCTGGCCGTAGGTGGCGACGATGGCCTGCGCCTCGATCGGGTCGCCGAGGGTGGTGCCGGTGCCGTGGCCCTCGACGGCGTCGACGTCGGCGGCGCCCAGCCCCGCGTCGGCCAGCGTCTGCTCGATGAGCCGCTGCTGGGAAGGGCCGTTGGGCGCGGTGAGCCCGTAGCTGGCGCCGTCCTGGTTGATCGCGCTGCCGCGGACGACGGCCAGGATGGGGTGGCCGTTGCGGCGCGCGTCGGAGAGCCGCTCGACGAGCAGCATGCCCACGCCTTCCGCCCAGCCGGTGCCGTCGGCGGCCGCGGCGAACGACTTGCAGCGGCCGTTGGAGGCCAGGCCGCGCTGGCGGCTGAAGTCGACGAACACGGAGGGGGTGGACAGCACGGTGACGCCGCCGGCCAGGGCCAGCGAGCACTCGCCGCGCCGCAGCGCCTGGATCGCCATGTGCAGCGCCACCAGCGAGGAGGAGCAGGCGGTGTCGAGGGTGACCGACGGGCCCTCGAACCCGAAGGTGTACGACACCCGCCCGGAGGCGACGCCGGCCGAGATGCCGGTGCCGACCAGGCCCTCGAGGTCGCTCGCCGGTTGCTGCAGGTGCATCCCGTAGTCGTGGTACATCAGGCCGACGTACACGCCGGTCTTGCTGCCGCGCAGCCCGGCCGGGTCGATGCCGGCGTGCTCCAGCGCCTCCCACGAGCTCTCCAGCAGCAGGCGCTGCTGGGGGTCCATGGCCACGGCCTCCCTGGGCGAGATGCTGAAGAACGCCGGGTCGAACGCGGTGGCGTCGTAGACGAAGCCGCCCTCGCGGGCGTACGTGGTGCCGGGGTGCTCGGGGTCCGGGTGGTAGAGCTCGTCCAGGTTCCAGTTGCGGTCGGAGGGGAACATCGACATCGCGTCGCCGCCCTCGGCCACCAGGTTCCACAGCTCGTCGGGGTTGGTGACGCCGCCGGGGAGCCGGCAGCTCATGCCGACGATGACGATCGGCTCCTCCTCACCGGCCCGGGTCGTGGCGGAGACGGCCGTCTGGGGGCCGTCGAGCAGGCGGCCCCGGAGATACTGGACCAGCTGGACGGGTGTCGGGTAGTCGAAGATCAGCGTGGCGGGCAGCCGCAGCCCGGTGGCCGCGTTCATCCTGTTGCGGAACTCGACGGCGGTCAGCGAGTCGAACCCGGCCTCGTTGAACGGGCGGTCCTGCTCCACGGCGCCGGCGTCGCGGTAGCCGAGCACGGTCGCCACCTGGCCGAGCACCAGGTCGAGCAGCACCCTGGCGTGCTCGGCCTCGGGCATGCGGGCCAGGCGCTCGCGCAGCTCCGACGCGGCGGCCGGGTCGTTGCCCACCACCCGCCGCTTGGAGGTGGGGACGAGCTCCTGAAGGATCGTGGGCAGCGCCCCGAACTGGGCCGCCATCCGCAGCGCGGCGAACTCCAGCCGGATCGGCACCAGCGCCGCCCGGTCCGCGGCGCAGGCCGCGTCCAGCAGCGCGAGCCCGTCGGCGGTGGACAGCGGCGCGACCCCGGTGCGGGCCAGCCGCGCCCGGTCGGTCTCGCTGAGGGTGCCGGTCAGCCCGCTGTCCTGCTCCCACAGGCCCCAGGCCAGGGACAGGGCGGGCAGGCCGAGCCGCCCGCGCCACTGCGCGAGGGCGTCCACGAACGCGTTGGCGGCGGCGTAGTTGCCCTGGCCGGGGCCGCCGAAGACGCCGGCGGCCGACGAGAACAGCACGAACGCGGTCAGCGGCAGGTCCTTGGTCAGCTCGTGCAGGTTCAGGACGGCGTCGGCCTTGGCCCGCAGCACGCTGTCGATCCGCTCGGGCGTCAGCGCGGCCAGGACGCCGTCGTCCAGCGCGCCGGCCGTGTGGACGACGCCGGTGAGCGGGTGCTCGTCCGGGATGGCGGCCAGCACGTCCGCCAGCGCCTGCCGGTCGGCGGCGTCGCAGGCGGTGACGGTCACGTCCGCGCCCAGCCCGGTCAGCTCGGTCATCAGGTCGGCCGCGCCGTCGGCGTTGGGGCCGCGCCGGCTGATCAGCACCAGCCGCCGGACCCCGTGCTCGGTCACCAGGTGACGGGCGACGATCCCGCCCAGGGTGCCGGTGCCGCCGGTGATCAGCACGGTCCCGTCGGGGGTCCACGTGCCGTGGCCGGCGGGTTCCGCGGCGCGGTGCCGGGCCAGCCGCGGGACCAGGGCCTCGCCTTCGACCAGCGCGAGCTGGGGTTCGCCCGCGGCGAGGGCGGCGGGGACCGCCTGCCAGGACGCGTCCGTGCCGTCCACGTCGAGGAGGACGAACCGGCCAGGGTTCTCCGACTGGGCCGATCGGATCAGCCCCCATACGGCGGCGCCCGGCAGGTCGTCGCCGGTGGCCCCCTGGGTGAGGACGACCAGGGGCACGTCGGCGTACCGCTCCTGTTCGAGCCAGGACTGGGCGGCGGCCAGCACCTCGCCGGTCGCGGCGCGGGCGCCGGCGGCCGGGTCGTCGCCCGCGTACGGGGTGCAGACCAGGATCGCCAGGTCCGGCACGGGACCGTCCGGGTCGAGGGCGTCCACCGGCAGGCCGAGCCGGGAGGGGTCACCGCCCGCGAGCGCGTATCGGATGCCGTCCCGGGCGGGGGCGGGCTGCGCGGGCACCCATTCGAGGGCGAACAGCGCGTCCCGCAGCGGGTCCGCGGCGGCCTTGAGGTCGGCGGCGGCCATCGCGCGCACGACCAGCGAGTCCACGGAGGCGACGGGCGCGCCGGTGGCGTCGGCCACCTCGATGCGGACCGCGTTCGCTCCCGCGGGCGCCAGCCGGACCCGTAACGTGGCCGCGCCGGTGGCGGCCAGCCGCACGCCGGTCCAGGCGAAGGGCAGGACGGGCCCGGCGCCGTCCTGGGCGGGGAAGAAGTCGCCCACGGCGAGCGGCTGGATGGCCGCGTCGAGCAGCGCCGGGTGCAGCCCGAATCCGGCCAGGTCCGCGGTGGCCTCCTCGGGCAGGGCGACCTCGGCGAACAGCTCCCGGTCGCGCCGCCAGACGGCCCGCAGGCCGCGGAAGGCCGCGCCGTAGCCGACGCCGATGCCCGCGAGCAGCTCGTAGACGTCGTCGGCGCCGACGGCGGTCGCGCCCGCGGGCGGCCACGACGGCTCGCCGAACGCCACGGCGCCGGTGTCCTTGGCGAGGAAGCCGGTGGCGTGCCTGGTCCAGGGCTCGTCGTCGAGCCGGGCGTGAATGGTCAGCGCCCGCCGGCCGTCCTCGTCGGGCGCCCCCACGGCCACCTGCACCTGGACGCCGCCGCGCTCGGGCAGGATCAGCGGGGCCTGCAGGGTCAGCTCTTCGAGCAGGTCGCAGCCGGCCTCGTCACCGGCCCTGACGGCCAGCTCCACGAACGCCGTGCCGGGCAGCAGCACCTGGCCGTTGACCTGGTGGTCGGCCAGCCACGGGTGGGTCTTCAGCGAGAGCCTGCCGGTCAGCAGCACACCTTCGCCGTCCGCGAGCGACACCGCCGCCGCCAGCAACGGGTGCCCGGCGGGGCCCATGCCGACCTGGGTGAGGTCGCCGCTGGACTGGACGGTCTTGGGCCAGTACGGCTCGCGCTCGAAGGCGTAGGTGGGCAGTTCGACCCGGTTCGGGCGGGCGGGCTCGTACACACCGGCCCAGTCGATCTCCGCGCCGCGTACCCACAGCTCGGCGGCACTGGTCCACAGCCTGCGCAGGCCGCCGTCGTCGCGGCGCAGCGTGCCGCAGGCCACCACGTCCTCGACCGTCTCCTGCACCGCCATCGTCAACACCGGGTGAGCACTGACCTCAACGAACACGCCATGCCCCTGCTCGGCCAGCGCCCGCACCGACGGCTCCAGCCACACCGTCCGCCGCAAGTTCTCGTACCAGTACGCGGCGTCCACCTCGGTCCCGCTCAGCCAGCACTGCCGAACGGTCGAGTACCACGGCACCTCGCCCGTTTGCGGGGTCACCGGGGCCAGCAACCTCGCCAGCTCATCTTCGATCGCTTCAACATGGGCCGAATGCGAGGCGTAGTCCACCTCGATCCGCCGCGCCCGCACTCCCCGGGCCTCATAGTCGGCAATCAGTTCCTCAATGGCATCCGCGTCACCTGACACCACCGTCGAGGCAGGCCCGTTCACCGCCGCGATCGAGATCCGGTCACCTGAGATCACTTCTGAAGCCGGTAGCGGGATCGACGCCATACCACCCCGACCAGCCAGTGCCACGATCGCCTGGCTCCGCAACGCGACCACCCGGGCGCCGTCCTCAAGCGACAGCGCACCCGCCACGACTGCGGCGGCGATCTCACCCTGGGAATGGCCCACCACGGCGGCCGGTGACACTCCGAGCGAGCGCCACACCTCGGCCAGGGACACCATCACGGCCCACAGCACCGGCTGCACCACATCGACCCGGTCCAGACCCTCCCCGCTACGCAACACCTCTGTGAGGGACCAGTCCACGAACTCCGACAGCGCCGCCTCACACTCCGCCATCCGCGCCGCGAACACC
Organism: Nonomuraea sp. NPDC004186; assembly: GCF_053603495.1. Classification (NCBI taxonomy): domain Bacteria; kingdom Bacillati; phylum Actinomycetota; class Actinomycetes; order Streptosporangiales; family Streptosporangiaceae; genus Nonomuraea; species Nonomuraea sp. NPDC004186. Next base: position 62,271 of record NZ_JBSGFQ010000024.1, read on the forward strand.
GGCGAATCGTCCAGCAACTCGACGCCCATACCGAGCCACTGCGACCCCTGACCAGGAAAGACGAACACCGTCTTGCCGCACGGCCCGGCCACACCCCGCACCGCGCCCTCGTCCAGACCGGCCAGCAGCTCCTCCCGGTCCGCACCGATCACCACCGCACGGTGGTCGAACGCCGAGCGGCCGAGCAACGACCAGCCGACGTCCACCGCGCCCAGCTCGGGATGCGACCGGGTCCACAAGGCCAGCCGTCCGGCCTGGCGCTCCAGCGCCTCGCCCGTCCTGGCCGAGAGCGTCCACGGCACGACGGGCAGCTCCCCGCCGGGCTCCGCCGGGGTCTCGGCGGGCGCCTCCTCCAGCACCACGTGCGCGTTCGTGCCGCTCATGCCGAACGACGACACGCCGGCCCGGCGCGGCTCGCCGCCCGCGGGCCAGGGGCGAGCCTCGGTCAGCAGCTCCACCGCGCCCGCCGACCAGTCGATGTGCGGCGAGCGCTCCTCGGCGTGCAGCGTCGCGGGCAGGACGCCGTTGCGCATCGCCATGACCATCTTGATGACGCCCGCCGCGCCGGCGGCCGCCTGGGCGTGGCCGATGTTCGACTTGATCGACCCCAGCCACACCGGCTGGTCCCGCTCCTGGCCATAGGTCGCGAGCAGCGCCTGGGCCTCGATCGGATCCCCCAGCGGGGTCCCCGTGCCGTGCGCCTCGACCGCGTCGACCTGGACGGGCGCGAGCCTGGCGTCGGCGAGCGCCTGGCGGATCACCCGCTGCTGGGAAGGGCCGTTCGGCGCCGTCAGGCCATTGCTGGCGCCGTCCTGGTTGACCGCCGAGCCGCGGACGACCGCCAGCACCGGGTGGCCGTTGCGGCGGGCGTCCGACAGCCGCTCCACCAGGAGGATGCCGACTCCCTCGGCGAGCCCCATGCCGTCCGCCTCGGCGGAGAACGCCTTGGAGCGGCCGTCCCTGGCCAGCCCGCGTACCCGGCTGAAGCCGATGAAGGTGCCCGGCGTGGACAGGACGGTCACGGCCCCGGCCAGCGCCAGCGAGCAGTCCCCGTTGCGCAGCGCCCGTACCGCGAGGTGCAACGCCACCAGGGACGAGGAGCAGGCCGTGTCGATCGTGACGGCCGGTCCCTCCAGGCCCAGCGTGTAGGAGACGCGGCCCGACACCACGCTCGGGGCGACGCCGGTCATCAGATAGCCCTGCAGCTCCGGCGGCGCCTGCATCATCATCGTGAGGAATTCGGGGCTGTTGGCGCCCACGAACACGCCGGTCCGGCTGCCGCGCAGCGCGTCCGGGTCGATGCCGGCCCGCTCGATCGCCTCCCACGAGGTCTCGAGCAGCAGCCGCTGCTGCGGGTCCATGGCCACGGCCTCGCGCGGCGAGACGCCGAAGAACGCGGCGTCGAAGGCGGTGGCGTCCCGCATGAAGCCGCCGTCCCGGACGTACGAGGTGCCGACCGCGTCGGGATCGGGGTTGTACATCGACTCCAGGTCCCAGCCGCGGTCGTCCGGCATCCCGGCGATGGCATCGGTACGGCCGGACACGACCCGCCACAGGTCCTCGGGGCTCGCGATGTCGCCGGGGTAGCGGCAGCCGATGCCGATGATGGCGATGGGCTCGTGGTCCTTGTCCTCGGCCGCCTGCAGCCGCTTCTTGCTGTCGTGGAGCTCGGTCGTCACGCGCTTGAGGTATTCGACGAGCTGCTCTTCTGTCGCCATGTGTGCTGCCTTCCTAGCCTTCGGTGACGCCTGCTCAGGAGAGTCCGAACTCGCTGTCGATGAAACTGATGATCTCGTCGGCCGTGGCCGAGCTGAGCTGATCGGCCACGTCCTCGACGGTGGCTCCGGATTCTTGGTGCCGTTCCTTCCAGGAGAAGACCAGCTGTTCGAGCCGGGCGGTGATCTCCCCGGCGGTGGCGCATTCGGCCGCCATGACGGCCAGCCTGGCCTCGATCCGGTCGAGCTCGGCCAGGACCTGCTGTTCGGCGCTGTGCGCGGGTGGCGCCAGCTCCTCCAGCAGGTGCCCGGCCAGCGCGGCGGCGTTGGGGTAGTCGAAGATCAGGGAGACGGGCAGCCGCAGTCCCGTGATCGCCTTGAGCCGGTTGCGCAGCTCCACGGCGGTCAGCGAGTCGAAGCCAAGGTCCTTGAACGCCCGTCCCGGTTCGACGGACTCCGGCCCGGCGAAGCCGAGCACGGCGGCCACGTGGCCGCGTACCAGGTCGAGGAGCATCGGAGCCCGCTCCGCCTCCGGCAGGGCGGCCAGCCGGTCGGTGAGCGACTCGCCCATGGGCGTCTCCGCCGCGAGCACGCGGCGCGTGGAGATGCGTACCAGGCCGCGGAAGAGCGGGTGGCCGAACCCCTTGGCCGCGCCCGCACGCAGCGTGGCGAGATCCAGGTGGATCGGCACGAGCGCCGCCTCGTCCACGCTCAGCGCCCGGTCGAAGAGGCCGAGGCCCTCGTCGAGGCCGAGCGCGCCCATGCCGGACCGGCTCAGCCTGCTCAGGTCGGCCTCGTCCAGGTGGCCGGTCATACCGCTGCCGCTCTGCGGCGACCACAGGCCCCAGGCCAGGGAGGTCGCCGCCAGCCCGCGGGCTCGGCGGTGCTGGGCGAGCGCGTCCAGGAACGTGTTCGCCGCGGCGTAGTTGCCCTGGCCGGGGCTGCCGAGGATGCCCGCGGCGCCCGAATACAGGATGAACTGCGCCAGGTCGAGATCGGCGGTCAGCTCGTGCAGGTTGGCGGCAGCGGTCACCTTCGGGCGCATGACGGCCTCGACGCGCTCCGGGGTGAGCGAGGAGATCATCCCGTCGTCGAGCACGCCCGCCGTGCTGACGACCCCGGTCAGCGGGTGCTCGGCGGGGATGCTCGCGAGCAGCGCGGCGAGGGCGTCCCGGTCGGCGGCGTCGCAGGCGGCGACCGTCACGGTGGCGCCGAGCCCGGTCAGCTCCGCCTCCAGCGCCGCCGCGCCGTCGGCGGCGGGGCCGCGCCGGCTGGCCAGGACCAGGTGCCGCACGCCGTGCTCGGTGACCAGGCGCCTGGCGGCGAGGGCGCCGAGCGCGCCGGTGCCGCCGGTGACGAGCACGGTGCCCTCGGGGTCGAGGGCGGGCGGTGCCGTCAGGACGACCTTGCCGATGTGGCGGGCCTGGGCGACGTACCGGAACGCGTCGGGGGCGCGGCGGACGTCCCACGTGCTGATCGGCGGGAGCCGGAGCGCGCCGCGCTCGAACAGGGCGGCGATCTCGGCCAGGATCTCGCCGGTGCGGGCCGGGCCGAGCAGGGTGAGGTCGAAGTTCTGGTAGCGGACCGAGGGCAGCTCGGCCGGGTCCCGTACGTCCGTCTTGCCCATCTCGATGAAGCGTCCGCCCGGTCGCAGCAGGCCCAGCGAGGCGTCCACGAACTCGCCCGCGAGGGAGTTGAGCACGACGTCCACGCCCGGGGCGAAGGTCCGCGCGAACTCCAGCGTCCGGGACGAGGCGATGCGCTCGGCGGGGACGCCCAGCTCGCGTACCGCGTCCCATTTGCTCTCGCTGGCGGTGCCGTAGACCTCGGCGCCCAGGTGGTGCGCGAGCTGCACGGCGGCCGTGCCCACGCCGCCCGCCGCGGCGTGCACGAGCAGCGCCTCGCCTGCCTGGAGCCCGGCGAGGTCCACCAGGGCGTGGTAGGCGGTGACGAAGGCGATCGGCACGGACGCCGCCTGGGCGAACGTCCAGTCGTCCGGGATGCGGGCGAGCAGCCGGTGGTCGGTGACCGCCTCCCGGGCGAAGCCGTCGACGATGCCCATCACCCGGTCGCCGGGCACGAGCGTGGTGACGTCGTCGGCCACCTCGATGACGACGCCGGCGCCCTCGCCGCCCATCGGCGCGTCGCCCGGGTACATGTCCAGGGCGATCAGCACGTCGCGGAAGTTCAGGCCCATGGCCTTGGTGCCGATGCGGACCTCCCCGGGTGCGAGCGGCGCCGACGGGGTGGGGAGCAGCGCGAGGTCGTCGAGCGTGCCGCGGGCGGTGACGTCCAGCCGCCAGTTCTCGGCATCGGCCGGCGGGGTCAGCGCGCCGTCGGCTCCGGGCCGGGCCAGGCGGGGCGCGTACGCCGTGCCCTTCCTGATCGCGAGCTGCGCCTCGCCTGTCGCGAGCGCGGCGGGCAGCGCCCGACAGGAGTCCGCGTCACGGTCGAGGTCGAGGACGACGACCCGTTCTGGGCTCTCCGACTGCGCGGACCTGACGAGACCCCAGACCCCGGCGTTGACCAGGTCCGGCACCTCCTCTTCCGCCGTGGTCGCGACCGCGCCCCGGGTGAGGAGGACGAGCTTGGAGGCGGGGAAGCCCTCCTCGGCCAGCCACGTCTGCAGCAGCTCCAGCACCTGGCAGGTCCGGTCGGCGACCGCCGCGGCCAGATCGGGCTCCGGTTCGCCGTCCAGCGGGACGACCACCCATTCGGGCACCGATCCGGTGGCCACGAGTTCGGCCAGGCCGGCGTGCGCGGCCGCGTCGATCCCGGCGGCCGCCAGTTCTGACGGGTCGCCGATGACCGCCCATCGCTGCTCGCCCGCGGGTTCGCCGGCGGGCACCGGCGCCCATTCGAGCGTGTAGAGCGAGTCCTCTCCGGTGGCGCGCTGCTCGGCGCCGAGGTCGGCGGGCAGCGGGCGCAGGATCAGCGAGTCCACGTGCGCGACGGGCACGCCGGTCGTGTCGGTGACGGCGAGCGTCACGTCGTCGGTGCCGCGGGGGGTGAGCCGGACGCGGATCGAGGTCGCGCCGGTCGCGTGCAGCCGTACGCCGGTCCAGGCGAACGGCATCCGCGGCCCGTCCTCGGCGGTGGCCGCGTTGAGCGCGACGCTGTGCAGCGCGGCGTCGAGCAGCGCCGGGTGGAGCCCGAATCCGCCGGTCTCGGTCCCTTCCGGCAGCGCCACCTCGGCGAACAGCTCCTGGTCGCGCCGCCAGGCCGCCTTCAGACCCTGGAACGTGGGTCCGTAGCCCAGGCCGACCGCGCCGAGCCAGTCGTACAGGCCGGTCATCGGGAGCGGCTGCGCGCCCTCGGGCGGCCAGGCGGCCGTCTCCTGGGCGGGCGGCGCGGCGGCCTCCGGCGCGAGCACGCCGGTGGCGTGGCAGGTCCACGGGTCGTCGGCGGCTCCGCCGTCGGGCCGGGTGTGGACGGTGAGCTGCCGCCGCCCGTCCTCGTAGGGGGCGCCGACGGCCAGCTGGAGCTGGATCGCGCCGCGTTCCGGCACGATGAGCGGGGCCTGCAGGGTGAGCTCTTCGAGCAGGTCGCAGCCGGCCTCGTCGCCGGCCCTGACGGCCAGCTCCACGAACGCCGTGCCGGGCAGCAGCACCTGGCCGTTGACCTGGTGGTCGGCCAGCCAGGGGTGGGTCTTCAGCGAGAGCCTGCCGGTCAGCAGCACGCCATCGGAGTCGGCCAGCGAGACGGCGGCGGCGAGGAGGGGATGCCCGGCCGCCCCGAGCCCGGCGGCTCCGACGTCACCGGCGCTCGCGGTGCGCTCCTCCAGCCAGAAGTGCTGGTGCTGGAAGGCGTAGGTGGGCAGGTCGACCATCCGGGGGGCGGCGGGCTCCAGGGCCTGGGCCCAATCGACGTTCACCCCGCGTACCCACAGCTCGGCGGCGCTCGTCCACAACCTGCGCAGGCCGCCGTCGTCGCGGCGCAGCGTGCCGCAGGCCACCACGTCCTCGACCGTCTCCTGCACCGCCATCATCAGCACCGGATGGGCACTGACCTCAACGAACACGCCATGTCCCTGCTCGGCCAGCGCCCGCACCGACGGCTCCAACCACACCGTCCGCCGCAAGTTCTCGTACCAGTACGCGGCATCCACCTCGGTCCCGGCCAACCAGCACTGCCGGACGGTCGAATACCACGGCACCTCGCCCGTTTGCGGCGTCACCGGAGCCAGCAGTCGCGCCAACTCCTCCTCGATCGCTTCAACATGGGCCGAATGCGAGGCGTAGTCCACCTCGATCCGCCGCGCCCGCACCGCGTCGTGCCGAGCCAGGAATTCCTCAATGGCATCCGCATCGCCTGACACCACCGTCGAGGCAGGCCCGTTCACCGCCGCGATGGAGATCCGGTCGTCTACCGCCACCTCCGAAGCGGGCAGCGGGATCGACGCCATACCGCCCCGACCGGCCAGCGCCACGATGGCCTGGCTCCGCAACGCGACCACCCGGGCACCGTCCTGAAGCGACAGCGCGCCAGCCACGACTGCGGCGGCGATCTCACCCTGGGAGTGACCGACCACGGCGGCCGGTGACACTCCGAGCGAGCGCCACACCTCGGCCAGGGACACCATCACGGCCCACAGCACCGGCTGCACCACATCGACCCGGTCCAGACCCTCCCCGCTACGCAACACCTCTGTGAGGGACCAGTCCACGAACTCCGACAGCGCCGCCTCACACTCCGCCATCCGCGCCGCGAACACCGGCGAGTCATCCAGCAACTCGACGCCCATACCGAGCCACTGCGACCCCTGACCAGGAAAGACGAACACCGTCTTGCCGCACGGCCCGGCCACACCCCGCACCGCGCCCTCGTCCAGACCGGCCAGCAGCTCCTCCCGGTCCGCACCGATCACCACCGCGCGGTGGTCGAACGCCGACCGCGAAGCCACCAGCGAATGCGCCACATCCACCGGCCGGACCCCGGCCACCGCATCGGCCAACCGGCCCGCCTGGGCCCGCAACGCCTCCGCGCTGCGACCCGACAGCACCCACGGCACCACCGGCGGCTCGTCGACGGGCTCGGGCTCCTCGTCCGTGCCCGGCACCTGCTCGATGATCACGTGGGCGTTGGTGCCGCTGATGCCGAAGGAGGAGACGGCGGCGCGGCGCGGATGATCCTGCACGTCCCACGGCCGGGCCTCGGTGAGCAGCTCGACGGCCCCGGCCGACCAGTCCACGTGCGGCGACGGCTCGTCCACGTGCAGCGTCTGCGGCAGCATCCCGTGCCGCATCGCCATGACCATCTTGATGACCCCGGCGACACCGGCGGCGGCCTGGGTGTGGCCGATGTTCGACTTGACCGAGCCGAGCCACAGCGGCTGGTCCCGGTCCTGGCCATAGGTGGCGATCAGCGCCTGGGCCTCGATCGGGTCGCCCAGCGTCGTGCCCGTCCCGTGTGCCTCGACCACGTCCACGTCGGCGCCCGACAGCCCGGCGTTGGCCAGGGCCTGGCGGATCACCCGCTGCTGGGAAGGGCCGTTCGGCGCGGTCAGGCCGTTGCTGGCCCCGTCCTGGTTGATGGCCGAGCCCTTGACGACCGCCAGCACCGGGTGGCCGTTGCGGCGGGCGTCCGACAGCCGCTCCACCAGCAGCATGCCGACGCCCTCCGACAGCGCGAACCCGTCCGCCGCGCCGGCGAAGGGCTTGCACCTGCCGTCCCGGGCGAGCGCGCCCTGGAGGCTGAAGCCGATGAATCCGAGCGGGGTGCACATCACCGTGACGCCGCCGGCCAGCGCCAGGTCGCAGTCGCCGTTCCGCAGCGCCTGCGCCGCCAGGTGCAGCGCCACCAGCGACGACGAGCACGCCGTGTCCACCGTCACCGCGGGCCCTTCGAGCCCCAGCGCGTACGCGACCCGGCCGGACGCGATGCTGCTCAGGGTGCCGGTGACCAGGTGCCCCACGGATTCCAGCGGGACCTGGTCGGAGTGGCGGCCGTACTCCTCATAGGCCGCGCCGACGAAGACGCCGGTACGGGTGCCGCGCAGCGAGCCGGGCTCGATCCGGCCGTGCTCGATCGCCTCCCACGAGGCTTCGAGCAGGACCCGCTGCTGCGGATCCATGGCCAGGGCCTCGCGCGGGCTGATGCCGAAGAACTCGGGGTCGAACTCGGCCGCGTCACGCAGGAAACCGCCGTCCCGTACGTACGAGGCGAGCTGCGCCTCGGGGTCCGGGTCGTAGATCCCCTCGACGTCCCAGCCGCGATCGTCCGGGAGGGCCGAGATCGCGTCCCCGCCCTCGGCGACCAGCCGCCAGAGGTCGTCGGCGTTGGTCACGCCGCCGGGCATCCGGCAGCTCATCCCGACGATCACGATCGGGTCGTCGGAGACCGGCCCGCGGGTCTCGCCGGTGAACCCGGCCTCCGTCCGGGTGCCCAGGATCTCGCCGCGGACCAGGCCCGCGAGCGCCTTGACGTTCGGGTAGTCGAAGACCACGGTCGCCGGCAGCCGCACGCCCAGCGCGGCGTTGAGCCTGCCTCGCAGCTCGACCGCGGTGACCGAGTCGAAGCCGAGGTCTCGGAAGGCCCGGTCCACCTCCACCTCGCCGGGGGCGTACCCGAGCACGGCGGCCACCTGCTCGCGCACCTGCGCGACCAGCAGCCGGTCCTGCTCGTCCTCGCTCAGCGGGAGGAGCTTCGCGCGCAGCTCGGAGGACTCGGAGTCGGCTACCGCCTCCTTCTGGAACACCGCCACGGCCTCGGGGACGCCGTCGAGAAGGGGCCGCCGCCGGGCGGCGGTGAAGATGGGGAAGAACCGTTCCCAGTCGACGTCGGCGACGACCAGGTTGGTCTCGCCGTCGTCCAGGGCCTGCCGCAGGGCGTCGATGGCCAGGCCGGCGTCCATGTAGCGGACGCCGGTCCTGCGGGCGTCCTCCTCGTCGAGGAGCGTGGTCATGCCGCCGCCCGCGGCGTCCCAGAAGCCCCAGGCGACAGCCGTGGCGGCGAGGCCGCGGGCGCGGCGGTGCGCGGCCAGCGCGTCGAGGTAGGCGTTGCCGGCGGCGTACGCGCCGTTCAGGGCGCCGCCCCAGACACCGGCGCCGGACGAGAACAGCACGAACGCGTCGAGCGGTCCGTCGAAGGCCGCGTCCAGGTTGGCGGCTCCGACGATCTTGGCTTGGGTGGCCTCGGCCAGCTCGTCCCGTCCGAGCCGGGTGAGGGGCTGCATGTGGGGCACGCCCGCGGTGTGGAAGACCGATCGGACGGGGGCGTCGGCCTCGATCTCGCGGACCAGGGCCGCGAGCGCGTCGCGGTCGGCCACGTCGCACTTGGACACCGTCACCCGCGCGCCGAGTTCCTGGAGCTCGGCCACGAGCGCGGCGGCGCCGGGGGCGTCGGCGCCGCGCCGGCTGGTGAGCACGAGGTGCTCGGCGCCGTCGCGGGCCAGCCACCGCGCGACGTTCGCGCCCAGGCCGCCGGTGCCGCCGGTGATCAGTACGGTGCCGCGGGCCCGCCAGTGCCCGGCCGAGTCGGTCCGCGCCCTGGGCGCCCTGGACAGGCGGCGGGCGAAGATCCCCGAGGCGCGGACGGCGAGCTGGTCCTCTTCCCCGATCCCGGCGAGCACGGTGACCAGGCGGGTCAGGACGCGCTGGTCGAGCGTCTCCGGCAGGTCCACAAGGCCGCCCCAGCGGGCGGGGTGCTCCAGGCCGAAGACCCGGCCGAGCCCGGAGACCGCGGCCTGCTCCGGGTCGCGGACCGGGTCGGCCCGGCTGACGCTCTCGGCTCCGTCGGTGGCGATCCAGAGCGGGGCCGCCACGCCGGCGTCGTCCATGGCCTGGATCAGCGTGACCGTCCGGGCCAGGTCGCAGTGGAGGGCGAGCACGCCGGCCGGCGCCTCGTCCCCGGCCAGCAGCGCGGCGAGGTCGTCCCTTCCGGAGTCGCCGGTGACCTCCAGGAGCTCGCACCGGGCTCCGTGCCGTTCGAGCGCCCCGGCGACGGAGGCCGCCGCGTCGCCGCCGGCCCGGTCCGCCGGGACGACGACGCGCCAGGTGCCCGACAGCGCGGGCGGCTTCCCGCCGGGTGCGCCGACGGGCGTCCAGGTGACGCGGTACCGCCAGGAGTCGAGCACGTCCTGGTCGCGCCGCCGGCGCCGCCAGGACGACAGCGCCGGCAGGATGGCCGCCAGCGGGGAGCCGTCCTCGATGCCGAGGGTGGCGGCGAGCGCGGCCACGTCCTCGCGTTCGACCGCGGCCCAGAACTCGGGGTCGACGGAGCCGTCGGGCGCCTGCTCGACCGGGGTCCCGCCGGGCATGAACCAGAAGCGCTTGCGCTGGAAGGCGTACGTGGGCAGCTCGACGCGCTGGGGGACGGCGTCGGCGAAGTACGCGTCCCAGTCGACGGCGACGCCCCGGCAGTGCAGCCGGCCGACGGCCTCGACGAAGGCGCGGGCCTCGTCGCGGTCCTTGCGCGTGGCGCTGACGAAGAACGCGGCGTCGTCGCCGTCGAGCGTCTGCCTGGCCAGGCTGGTCAACACCCCGTCCGGGCCGATCTCCACGAACACGGTGGCGCCGGCGGCCCTGGCGGTGGTGACGGCGTCGCCGAAGCGCACCGCCCGGCGGACGTGGTCCACCCAGTAGCCGGGGTCGGTGAGCTGCCCGGGCTGCGCCTTCTGCCCGGTCACGTCGGAGATGATCGGAATGGCGGGCTCGCCGTACGTCAAGGACTCCGCGACCTGCCGGAACTCCTCCAGCATCGGCTCGACGAGCGGCGAGTGGAAGGCGTGGGAGACGCGCAGCCGGCGGGTGCGTACCTGCCCCGCCTCGAGTGCCTGCGCGATCTCGTCGATGTCGCCGGCGGCGCCGGAGACGACGACCGCGCCCGGCGCGTTGACCGCGGCGATCCCGGCCCGGTCCGCGCGGCCGGCCAGCAGCGGGAGCACCTGCTCCTCCGGGGCGGCGACGGCGAGCATGGCGCCGCCCGCGGGCAGCGCCTGCATCAGCCGGGCCCGCGCGGCGACCAGCGCGCAGGCGTCGCCGATCGAGAGCACCCCCGCGACGTGGGCGGCGGCGAGCTCGCCGACCGAGTGCCCGGCGAGCACGTCGGCCTCGATGCCCAGCGAGGTCAGCAGCCGGTACAGGGCGACCTCGAAGGCGAACAGTGCCGGCTGGGTCATGCCCGTCTCGTCCAGCACCCCGTCGGGGTCGGTGAACATGACGTCCCTGATGGGGTGCGGCAGCAGCGGGTCCAGCACCTTGCAGACGTCTTCGAGCGCGGCGGCGAACACCGGGAACGCCTGGGCGAGCGCGGCGCCCATGCCCACCCGCTGGCTGCCCTGGCCGGCGAACAGGAAGGCGATCCTGCCTCCCGCCCCGGAACCCGTGACGGCGGTGGCGCCGTCGGCGAGCGACCGGAGACCGGCCAGGAGCTCGTCCCGGGTCTCCCCCACGATCACGGCGCGCTGGTCGAGCGCCGCCCGGCCGGTCGCGAGCGACCAGCCGACGTCCTCGACGCGCAGGTCCGGCCGCGTGGCCGCCCACGTACTGAGCCGGTCGGCCTGCGCGGCCAGCGCCTGCGCGTCCCTGGCGGAGACCGTCCAGGGCACCAGCGGCAGGTTCAGCCCGGCCTGCTCGGCGGTGTCGTCCTGCTCGGCCGGCGTCTCTTCGAGGATCAGGTGGGCGTTGGTGCCGCTGAAGCCGAAGGCCGAGACGGCGGCGCGGCGGGGCGCCTCGCCGGACTCCCACGACCGGGGCTCGGTGAGCAGCTCGACGGCGCCGGCCGACCAGTCCACGTGCGTGGACGGCTCGTCCACGTGCAGGGTGCGCGGCAGCGTTTCGTTGCGCAGCGCCATCACCATCTTGATCACGCCGCCGACGCCGGCGGCGGCCTGGGCGTGGCCGATGTTCGACTTCAGCGAGCCCAGCCACAGAGGCTGGTCCCGGTCCTGCCCGTACGCGGTGATGAGCGCCTGGGCCTCGATCGGGTCGCCCAGGGTGGTGCCGGTGCCGTGGCCCTCCACCGCGTCCACCTGCGAGGGCGACAGGCCCGCGTCGGCCAGCGCCTCCCTGATCACGCGGATCTGGGAGGGGCCGTTCGGCGCGGACAGCCCGTTGCTGGCGCCGTCCTGGTTGACCGCGCTGCCGCGGATGACCGCGAGGACGTGGTGCCCGTTCTCCCGCGCGTCCGACAGGCGTTCGAGGAGCAGCACCCCCACGCCCTCGCTCCAGCCGGTGCCGTTCGCCGCGTCGGCGAAGGACTTGCAGCGGCCGTCGGCCGACAGGCCCCGTTGCTGGGAGAACTCGATGAAGGTGTTCGGGGTCGCCATCACCGTCACGCCGCCGGCCAGCGCCAGCGAGCACTCGCCGCGCCGCAGCGCCTGCGCCGCCAGGTGCAGCGCCACCAGCGACGACGAGCAGGCCGTGTCGACCGAGATCGCCGGGCCCTCGAGGCCGAGCGCGTACGCCACGCGGCCGGAGACCACGCTGCCGAGCGCCTCGGCGCGGAAGTAGTCGTGGTACATGACGCCGGCGTAGACGCCGGTCCGGCTGCCGCGCACGGAGTTCGCGTCGATGCCGGCGCGCTCGAACGCCTCCCAGCACGACTCCAGGAACATCCGCTGCTGCGGGTCGGTCCCGAACGCCTCACGTGGCGAGATCGCGAAGAAGCCGGCGTCGAAGTCGGCCGCGTCGTAGACGAAGCCGCCCGTCCGGGCCGTGGTCGTGCCCGGGTTGTCCGGGTCGGGGTGGTAGAGGTTCTCGTCCCAGCCGCGGTCGGTGGGGAACTCGGAGATCGCGTCGACGCCGTCGGCGACGAGCCGCCACAGCTCCTCGGGCGAGGTGACCCCGCCCGGGTAGCGGCAGGCCATGCCGACGATCGCGATCGGCTCGTGCTCCCGGCCCTGGATCTCCCGCAGTTGCTGCCTGGTTTGGTGCAGGTCGGCCGTGACCCGCTTCAGGTAGCCCCGGAGCTTGTCTTCGTTTGCCATCGAACGTAGCCCTTCTGAGCCGCTGCAACTGTCAAGAGATCTCGAGCTCGTTGTCGATGAAGGCGAACATCTCGTCGTCGCTGGCGGACTCGAGCTGGTCCGCGACGTCCGACTCGCCCGTGCCGTTCAGGCCCGACAGGAGCTCTTTGAGGCGCGCGGTGAGCCTGGCGCGCACCGTGCTGTCCTCGGCGAGTGTGGTCAGTGAATCCTGGATCTGGTCCAGCTCCGCGAAGATCCGCAGGATGCCGGCCTCCTCGTTCTCCGCCCCGGCTTCGCCGAAGTACCCCATGAGGTGGTCGGTCAGGGCCACCGGGGTGGGGTAGTCGAAGACGAGGGTGGCGGGCAGCCGCAGGCCCGTGGCCCTGCCGAGCTGGTTGCGGAACTCGACCGCGGTCAGGGAGTCGAACCCGAGGTCCTGGAACGGGCGCTGCGGGTCGATGGCGGAGCCGTCGGAGAACCCGAGGACGGCCGCCACCTGGCCGCGGACGGTGTCCGACAGCGCCGACCGGCGCTCGGCCGGTTCCATCGCGGACAGCCGCTCGGCGAGCCCGTCGGTGGTTCCCGCCCGCCGCATGGAGGTCCGCGCACTGGCGCGGGCCTGGACGAATCGGGCCGGGATGAGCAGTGACCGGCCGGACGCGACCGCGGTGTCGAACAGCTCCAGCCCGTCGGCCGCGGACAGCGGCGCCACGCCCATGCGCGCCAGGCGCCGCAGGTCGGCCTCGGTCAGCTCGCCGGACATGCCGCCCTGCTCCCACAGCCCCCAGGCCAGGGACGTGCCCGCCAGCCCTTCGGCGGCCCGCAGCTGGGCCAGCGCGTCGAGGAACGCGTTCGCCGCGGCGTAGTTGCCCTGGCCCGCTCCTCCCAGCACCCCCGACATCGAGGAGAACAGCACGAACGCCCGCAGGTCGAGCCCTCGCGTCAGCTCGTGCAGGTGCCAGGCGGCATCGGCCTTGGGCCGCAGGACCCCGTCAAGACGCTCGGACGTCAGGGACGTGATCACCCCGTCGTCCAGAACACCGGCCGTGTGCACGACACCGGTGAGCGAGTCCGCCACCCAGGCGACCGTCGCCGCCAGCGACTCACGGTCGGCCACGTCGCAGGCCGCCACCTCCACCTCCGCACCCAGCTCCGAGAGCTCGGCCACCAGCTCGGCCGCGCCCGGCGCCCCCAGCCCACGACGGCTGACCAGCACCAACCGCCTGACCTCGTGCTCGGTGACGAGGTGCCGGGCCACCAGCGCACCCAGCCCGCCCGTGCCACCGGTGACCAGCACCGTGCCCTCCGGCCCGAACACCGGACCCTGATCCTCCAGATCCGTGGCCCGGCCCAGCCGCGGCACCCACAGCTCGCCCGCCCGCACCGCCAGCTGCGACTCACCCGACGCCAGCGCCCGGCCGATCACGTCCTCGGACGTGTCGCCGTCCAGGTCCAGCAGCACGAACCTGCCGGGCTGCTCGGCCTGCGCGGCCCGCACGAGGCCGCCGACCGCCGCCTGGGCGAGGTCCGGGCTCTCACCGGTGGCGGGTGCGAGGGCGCCGCGCGTGAGGATGACGAGCCGGGACGACGCGAGGTGCTCCTCCGCCAGCCAGCTCTGCAGCAGTTCGAGGACGCCGTGCGTCGCCGCGTGATGGTCCTGCCCGGCGGAGGGGCCGGTCAGGACCGCCTCCGGGAGATCGGCCGGGTCGTGCAGCGAGACCAGAGTGGCCAGGTCCGGATAGGTGACGCGGCCGGTGCCGAGGTCGTCGGCACCGAGCAGCGCCCAGCGCGGCGTCTCGGACGCGGGCGCGTCGGGGAGCCGGGTCCACTCGATCTGGTGCAGGGCGCCCTGGTTCCCGCCGCCTTGCCGGCCGCCGGCCATCGGGCGCAGGGTGAGGGTCTCGACGGCGGCGACCGGCGCGCCGAGCTCGTCGGCGATGCTCAGCGTGATGGCCGCGCCGCCGACGTTGGCGATCTTGACGCGCAGGCTGGTCGCTCCCGCCGCGAGCAGGGACACGCCCGACCATGCGAACGGCAGGTACGGCCGCCCCGGCTCGGGCCGCGGCAGCAGACCGCCCAGGGCGGTGGCGTGCAGCGCGGCGTCCAGCAGGGCGGGGTGCAGCACGAACCGGCCGGCGTCCGCGTGCGCCTCCTCTGGCAGGACGATCTCGGCGAACACCTCGCCGCCCCGCTCCCAGGCGCTTGTCAGCCCCTGGAACGTCGGCCCGTAGTCCAGTCCGATCGCGAGCATGTCGTCGTAGAGGTCCTGGACCGGGACCGGCTCCGCGCCCGCGGGCGGCCATTGCCGCAGGTCGATGTCCGGCTCGGGCACGGTCCCGGTGAGCGTGGCCTGGGCGTGCTGGGTCCACTCGGTCGCGTCCTGCGTACGGGAGTGGATCGCCAGCGACCTGCGGCCCGGCTCCTCGGTGGCGGTGGACACCAGCTGGAGCTGGACGCCGCCGCCCTCGGGCAGGACCAGCGGGGCCTGCAGGGTGAGCTCCTGGAGGTGCGGGCAACCGCTCTCGTCCCCGGCCCGGACGGCCAGCTCGACGAGCGCGGTGCCCGGCACGATCACGCTGCCTCCCACGACGTGGTCGGCCAGCCAGGGGTGCGTGGCGACCGACAGCCGCCCGCTGAAGATCACCGTCTCGCCGCCGGCCACCTCGGTCGCCGCGCCGAGCAGCGGGTGCTCGACGGCGCCCAGGCCCGCGGTGGTGACGTCGCCGGTGTCGGGGCCGGGCATGAGCCAGTAGCGCTCGTGCTGGAAGGCGTACGTGGGCAGGTCCACCCGGGACGGGCGGGCCGGCGCGAAGAACGCTTCCCAGTCGACGGCAACGCCGTTCGCGTGCATCCGGCCCAGCGCCTCGACGAACGTACGGGTCTCGTCGCGGTCCTTGCGCGCGGCCGGTACGAAGGCGCCGTCCTCCAGGCTCTGCTGGGCCAGCGCGGTCAGAGTGGTGTCCGGACCGACCTCCACCCACACCTTCGCCCCGGCGGCACGAGCGGCAGCGACCCCGTCGGCGAACCGCACGGCCTGGCGCACGTGCTCCACCCAGTAGCTCGGGGTGGTCAGCTGGCCCGGCTCGGCCAGGCGGCCGGTGAGGTTGGAGACGATCGCCAATGTGGGCTCGTGGTAGGTCAGACCGGAGATGGCCTGCTCGAAGTCGGCCAGCATCGGCTCCATCAGCGGCGAGTGGAAAGCGTGCGAGACCCGCAACCTGCGCGTCCGAACACTGACCCGCTCCTCGATCTCAGCTATCTTTTGGGCGTCTCCGGAGACCACCACCGCTGCGGGGCCGTTGACCGCCGCGATCCCGACCTCGCCTTCCAGCAGGGGCAGAACCTCCGCCTCGGGTGCGGCGATCGCGAGCATCGCACCGCCGGTCGGGAGAGCCTGCATCAACCGGGCCCGGGCCGCCACCAAGGCGCACGCATCGGCCAGCGAGAAGACTCCGGCCACGTGAGCGGCGGCGATCTCGCCGATCGAGTGACCGACCAGCACATCCGCGCGGATGCCGAAGGACTCCAGCAGCCGGTACAGCGCAACCTCGAAGGCGAACAGTGCCGGCTGGGTCATCCCGGTCTCGTTCAACACCCCATCCGGGTCGTTGAACATGACCTCGCGGATCGGCAGGAGCTGGTTGATCTCCTCCAGGGTCTCGGCGAAGACCGGGAACGCCTCGGCCAACTGCCGGCCCATGCCGACCCGCTGGCTGCCCTGACCGGCGAACAGCAGTGCCAGCTTGGCCCGCGAGCGCACCAGCCCCGTCTGGGTCCTCGGCTCGTCCGGGCTGCCGTCGGCCAGCGCCGCCAGTGCTTCGAGCAGTTCGGCGCGGTCCGCGCCGGTGATCACCGTCCGGTGCTCCAGCACCGACCGGCCCGCCGCCAGCGACCAGCCGACATCGGCCACGTCCAGCTCGGGCCGCGACTCGATCCAGGAGCGGAGCCGTCCGGCCTGCGCCGACAGCGCCTGCTCGCTGCGTCCCGACAGCACCCACGGAACCATGGGCAGCTCGCCGGCGGGCTCCGGCTCGGGCGCGGCCGGGGACTCCTCCAGGACGACGTGGGCGTTCGTGCCGCTGATCCCGAAGGAGGAGATGCCGGCGCGGCGCGCGTGCCCGTTCCGCTGCCAGGGCTGCGCGTCGGTGAGCAGCCGGACCGCGCCGGCCGTCCAGTCCACGTGCGTGGACGGCTCGTCCGCGTGCAGGGTCTGCGGCAGCGTCTCGTTCCGCAGCGCCATCACCATCTTGATCACGCCCGCGACGCCCGCGGCGGCCTGGGAGTGGCCGATGTTCGACTTGATCGAGCCGAGCCACAGGGGCTGGTCCCGCTCCTGGCCGTAGGTCGCGATCAGCGCCTGGGCCTCGATCGGGTCGCCGAGCACCGTGCCCGTGCCGTGCGCCTCGACCGCGTCCACGTCCGCGGCCGAAAGTCCGGCGTTGGCCAGGGCCTGGCGGATCACCCGCTGCTGGGAGGGGCCGTTCGGGGCGGTCAGGCCGTTGCTGGCACCGTCCTGGTTGACCGCGGATCCGCGGACGACCGCCAGCACCTGGTGGCCGTTGCGGCGCGCGTCCGACAGCCGCTCCACCAGCAGCATGCCCGCGCCCTCCGACAGCCCGACGCCGCCCTCGGCCTCGCCGAACGCCCTGCACCGGCCGTCCACGGAGAGGTTGCGCTGCCGGGCGAACTCGATGAACGTCCACGGGGTGGCCATCACGGTCACGCCGCCTGCCAGCGCCAGGTCGCAGTCCCCCGACCGCAGCGCCTGAACCGCCAGGTGCAGCGCGACCAGGGACGACGAGCACGCGGTGTCCACGGTCATCGCGGGGCCCTCGAAGCCGAAGGTGTACGACACCCGGCCGGAGGCGACGCTGCCCGAGTTGCCGGTGCCGATCAGGCCTTCCAGCTCTTCCGGCACCGAGGACAGCTGGGACGCGTAGTCGTGGTACATCACACCGGCGAACACACCCGTCCGGCTGCCCCGCAACCTGTGGGGATCGATTCCGGCGCGTTCGAGCGCTTCCCACGAGGTTTCGAGCAGCAGCCGCTGCTGCGGGTCCATGGCCAGCGCCTCACGCGGCGAGATCCCGAAGAAGCCGGGGTCGAACTCGGCGGCGTCGTACAGGAAGCCGCCGTGCCGGGCGTACGAGGTGCCCCGGTTGCCGGGGTCCGGGTCGTAGAGCCTGTCCAGATCCCAGCCTCGGTCCGCCGGGAACTCGCCCACGGCGTCCCCGGCCTGAGCCACCAGCCGCCACAGATCCTCGGGCGAGGCGACCCCGCCGGGGTAGCGGCAGGCCATGCCGACGATCGCGATGGGCTCGTCATCCGCCGCCGAGGTCCGTGCCGTGACCGCGACCTCATGCGTGCCCAGCAGCTCGCCGGACAGGAACCTGACGAGCGCCGCCTGGGTGGGATAGTCGAACACCAGCGTCGCCGGCAGCCGGATGCCCGTGACCTCGCTGAGCCGGTTGCGGAACTCCACCGCCATCAGCGAGTCGAAACCCAGCTCCTGGAACGACATGCCCTCGTCGAGGGCCGACCGGTCGGCGAAGCCGAGCACCACGGCCAGCTGATCGCGTACCAGGTCTTCCAGCACGGACTGCTGTCCGGCCGGCGGCATGCTCGCCAGCTGCTGCTTCAGCGTGGCGGCGGCCTCCGACGCGGCCGTCACCACGCGCCTGGCGGGACCGGACACGAGCCCGCGCAGCAGCGGGGGCAGCATGTCCGCGTGGGCGCCGAGGACCTTGAGGTTCAGCTGGGCGGGGACCAGCGTGGCCCGGTCGGTGCCGAGCGCCGCGTCGAGCAGGGCCAGCCCGTCCTCGGCCGACAACGGGTCGACGCCGGAGCGTGCGAGCCGCCGCAGGGCGGCGTCGTCGAGCTCCGCGAGCCCGCCTTCCCTCCACAGGCCCCAGGCCAGCGAGATCGCGGGCAGCCCGTGTGCTCTGCGGTGCTCCGCCAGGGCGTCCAGGTACGCGTTCGCCGCCGCGTAGTTGCCCTGGCCCGCGCCTCCCATGACGCCTGCCAGGGAGGAGAACAGGACGAACGCGGACAGGTTCAGATCGCGGGTGAGCTCGTGCAGGTGCCAGGCGGCGTCGGCCTTGGGCCGCATGACCGTGTCGAGCCGTTCGGACGTGAGGGAGGTGATCACGCCGTCGTCCAGGACGCCGGCCGCGTGCACCACACCGGTCAGCGAGTCCGCCACCGAGGTCACCAACGCCGCCAGCACCTCACGGTCGGCCACGTCGCAGGCGGCGACGCTCACCTCCGCGCCCAGCGCGGACAGCTCGGCCACCAGGTCCGCGGCCCCCGGAGCTTCCGGCCCGCGCCTGCTGACCAGCACCAGACGCCCCACCTGATACGTGGTGACCAGGTGCCTGGCCACCAGCGCGCCCAGACCGCTCGTACCGCCGGTGACCAGCACCGTCGACTCCGGCCCGAACACCGGCGCCCGGCCTTCCGGCACCGCCGCCCGCGCCAGGCGCGGAACCCGCGCCTCACCGGCCCGCACGGCCACCTGGGCCTCGTCGCCGGCCAGTGCCCGGCCGATCACGTCCTCGGACGTGTCGTCGTCCAGGTCGAGCAGGACGAACCGGCCGGGCTGTTCGGCCTGCGCGGCCCGTACCAGGCCCCAGATCGCCGCCTGTGCCGGATCCGGCACGTCCGCCGGACCCGCCGCCACCGCGCCACGCGTGACGACGGCCAGCCGCGACGACGTGAACCGCTCGTCCGCCAGCCACTCCTGCAGCAGGTCCAGCGTCTCGTGCACACCGGCCGGAGCCGCCACCGGCACGCATTCCGGAACCGTCCCGATCTCGGCGAGCCCTGCCAGGATCTCTTGCGGGTCGCCCGGCGCGCTCAACTCCACCGGCACCCAGTCGACCTGGAACAGCTTGTTCCTGCTCCTGGCCGCCGGGGTGGTCTCCAGCTGACCGGCGGAAACCGGACGTACCGCCAGCGAGGCGACCGTGGCCACGGGCAGGCCGCCCGTGTCCGTCAATGTCACGGAAACCGCGCCCTGTGCCCGCAAGGAGATCCGTACGCGGAGCTTCGTGGCGCCGGAGGCGTGCAGCGCCACGCCGCTCCAGGCGAACGGCAGGGACGGGCGGCCGGGCTCCGCGTCCGGCGCGAACCCGCCGAGCGCGGTGGCGTGCAGCGCCACGTCGAACAGCGCCGGGTGCAGCCCGAACCGGGCCGCGTCGCGCGCCATCTCCTCCGGCAACGCCAGCTCGGCGAAGACCTCGTCGTCCTTGCGCCATGCGGCCCGGAGCCCGCGGAAGGCGGGGCCGTAGCCGAGGCCCATGGCGGCGAACTGGTCGTACAGGCCGTCCAGCGCCACCGCCTCTGCCCGTTCCGGCGGCCAGACGCTCTCGGGCTCCGGCACCGTCACGCCGGCTCGCGTCAGAGTTCCGGCGGCGTGCTGGGTCCAGGGCTCGTCCTGCGCGCCGTGGAGGCGGGAGTAGATCCCCAGCCGCCGGCGGCCGTCCTCGTCCGGGGCGCTGACGGCGACCTGGAGCTGGACCGCGCCGCGCTCGGGCACGACGAGCGGGGCCTGCAGGGTGAGCTCTTCGAGCAGGTCGCAGCCGGCCTCGTCGCCGGCCCTGACGGCCAGCTCCACGAAGCCCGTGCCGGGGAGGAACACCTGCCCGTTGACGGCGTGGTCGGCCAGCCACGGGTGGGTGGCGATCGACACGCGGCCGGTGAGGACCACCGCTCCGCCGTCGGCGAGGCCCGTGACCGCGCCGAGCAGCGGGTGTCCCGTGGCCCACAGGCCGAGGCTCTCCGCGTCGCCGGCACCGGCCGACTCCAGCAGCCAGAAGCGCTGGTGCTGGAAGGCGTAGGTGGGCAGTTCGACCTGGTTCGGCCGGGCGGGCTCGTACACTCCGGCCCAGTCGATCTCCGCGCCGCGTACCCACAGCTCGGCGGCGCTGGTCCACAGCCTGCGCAGGCCGCCGTCGTCGCGGCGCAGCGTACCCACCACCACCGCCTCGGCGCCGGCCTCCTCGACCGCCTCGCGCATCCCGATCTGCACCACCGGATGCGCGCTGACCTCCACGAAGAACCGGAAGCCCGAACCCGCCAGCTCACTCACCGCCGGGGCGAACCACACCGTCTGCCGCAGGTTCTCGTACCAGTACGCGGCGTCCACCTCGGTGCCGGTCAGCCAGCGCTGCCGGACGGTCGAGTACCACGGCACGTCGCTCGTTTGCGGGATGACCGGGGCCAGCAGTCTCGCCAGTTCGTCCTCGATCGCCTCGACATGGGCCGAATGCGAGGCGTAGTCCACCTCGATCCGCCGCGCCCGCACCCCCTGGGCCTCATAGCCGGCGATCAATTCGTCAATGGCGTCCGCATCGCCTGACACCACTGTCGAGGAAGGTCCGTTCACGGCCGCGATGGAGATCCGGTCGTCTGCGGTCACTTCTGCAGCCGGTAGCGGGATCGATGCCATGCCGCCCTGTCCGGCCAGTGCCACGATGGCCTGGCTCCGCAGCGCGACCACCCGGGCGCCGTCCTGAAGCGACAGCGCGCCAGCCACGACTGCGGCGGCGATCTCGCCTTGGGAGTGACCGACCACGGCGGATGGTGTCACTTCGAGCGAGCGCCACACCTCGGCCAGGGACACCATCACGGCCCACAGCACCGGCTGCACCACATCGACCCGGTCCAGACCTTCCCCGCTGCGCAGCACCTCTGTGAGGGACCAGTCCACGAACTCCGACAGCGCCGCCTCGCACTCCGCCATCCGCGCCGCGAACACCGGCGAGTCGTCCAGCAACTCGACGCCCATGCCGAGCCACTGCGACCCCTGACCGGGGAAGACAAAGGCCGTCTTGCCACCCGGCCCGGCCACGCCCCGCACCGCGCCCTCGTCCAGCCTTTCCAGCCGGGCCAGCAGTTCCTCCTGGTCGGCGCCGATCACCACCGCGCGGTGGTCGAACGCCGAGCGGCCGAGCAGCGACCAGCCGACATCTGCCGGCCGGATCCCGGTCACCGCATCGGCCAACCGGCCCGCCTGGGCCCGCAACGCCTCCGCGCTACGGCCCGACAGCACCCACGGCACCACCGGCGGCTCGTCAACGGGCTCCGGCTCCACCGGGGCCTCGATCGGCGGCTCCTCCAGCACCACGTGCGCGTTCGTGCCGCTGACGCCGAAGGAGGAGACCGCTGCCCGGCGCGGGCGGTCCTGCCGGTCCCACGGCTGGCGCTCGTTCAGCAGTTCCAGCGCGCCCGCCGACCAGTCCACGTGCGGGCTGGGCTCGTCCGCGTGCAAGGTCCTGGGAAGTACGCCGTTGCGCATCGCCATGACCATCTTGATGACGCCCGCCGCGCCGGCGGCGGCCTGCGTGTGGCCGATGTTCGACTTGATCGAGCCGAGCCACACCGGCTGGTCCCGGTCCTGGCCATAGGTGGCGAGCAGCGCCTGGGCCTCGATCGGGTCCCCCAGCGGGGTCCCCGTGCCGTGCGCCTCGACCACGTCCACGTCGGTGGCCGACAGCCCGGCGTTGGCCAGGGCCTGGCGGATCACCCGCTGCTGGGAGGGACCGTTCGGCGCCGTCAGGCCGTTGCTGGCACCGTCCTGGTTGACCGCCGTACCGCGAATGACCGCCAGCACCTGGTGGCCGTCGCGCTGCGCGTCCGACAGGCGCTCCACCAGCAGCACCCCGATGCCTTCGCTCCAGCCGGCGCCGTCCGCCCCGGCCGAGAACGCCTTGCAGCGGCCGTCGGTGGACAGGCCGCGCTGCCGGCAGAACTCGATGAACGTGCCCGGCGTCGCCATCACGGTCACGCCGCCGGCGAGGGCCAGGTCGCACTCGCCGGACCGCAGCGCCTGCACCGCCAGGTGCAGCGCCACCAGCGACGACGAGCAGGCCGTGTCCACGGTCACCGCGGGGCCCTCGAAGCCGAAGGTGTACGACACCCGGCCGGAGGCGACACTGCCCGAGTTGCCGGTGCCGATCAGCCCTTCCAGCTCTTCCGGCACCGAAGTGAGCTGAGAGGCGTAGTCGTGGTACATGACGCCGGAGAACACGCCGGTCCTGCTGCCGCGCAGCCCGTGCGGGTCCATTCCGGCCCGCTCCAGGGCCTCCCACGAAGTTTCGAGGAGCAGCCGCTGCTGCGGGTCCATCGCCAGCGCCTCACGCGGCGAGATCCCGAAGAACCCGGGGTCGAACTCCCCCGCGTCGTACAAGAACCCGCCGTGGCGTACGTAGGAGGTGCCCCTGGTGTCGGGGTCGGGATCGTACAGTTTGTCCAGGTCCCAGCCGCGGTCGGTGGGGAACTCCCCGATCGCGTCCGTACCGGAGAGCACGAGCTCCCACAGACCTTCGGGAGAGACAACGCCACCGGGATACCGGCAGGCCATCCCCACGATCGCGATCGGCTCGTCGTCGATCACCGTCCGGGCCACGGCGACGGACGCCGCGGACGCGGCTCCCGTCAGCTCCGAGTCCAGGTAATCGGCGACCGCGGCGGCGGTCGGGTAGTCGAAGACGAGGGTGGCCGGCAGGCGCAGCTCGGAAACGGCGTTCAGCCGGTTACGGAGCTCCACCGCGGTCAGCGAGTCGAAGCCCAGCTCCTGGAAGGCGCGATCGGGCTGCACCGCGTCCCCTGAGGCGTGGCCCAGCACGGTCGCCACCTCCTGGCGTACCAGCTCCAGCAGCACCTGCCGGCGCTCCGCCGGCTCCAGACCGGCCAGCCGCCGCCCCAGCGCCGACGCGTCCGAGCGCGCCACCCGCCGGGCCGAGCCGCGTACCAGCCCGCGCAGCAGCGCCGGAAGGCCTTCACCCCGCGAGCGCAGCGCCTGCGCGTCGACCCGCAACGGCACCAGCACCGCCGCATCCGCGGCCACGCCCGCGTCGAACGACGCCAGGCCCTCGTCCACCGACAGCGCCGGCAGACCCTGACGCCGCATCCGCTCCAGGTCGGCCTCGCTCAGCCAGGCGCTCAGCCCCGTCTCGGCGTCCCAGAGCCCGTACGCCAGGGACGTCGCCGGCAGCCCCAGCGAGCGACGGTGCACCGCCAGCGCGTCCAGGAACACGTTGGCCGACGCGTACGCCGCCTGCCCGGCCGCCAGCACCAACCCGCCGGCCGACGAGAACAGCACGAACGCCGACAGGTCCAGATCGCGGGTCAGTTCGTGCAGGTGCCAGGCTCCGTCGGCCTTCGCCCCCAGCACTCCGTCGATCCGCTCGGCCGACAGCGAACCCACCAGCCCGTTGTCGGCCACGCCCGCCGCGTGCACCACGCCGACCAGCGGATGCTGCTGAGGGACGGAGGCGATCGCCTCGGCCAGCGCGTCCCGGTCGGCGACATCGCAGGCCGCCACCGACACCTCGGCCCCGAGCTCGCCCAGCTCGGCCACCAGATCTGCCGCGCCCGCGGCCGATGGCCCGCTGCGGCTGGCCAGAAGCAGGTGCCGCACTCCGTGGGTGACCACCAGGTGCCGGGCGACCAGCGCGCCGAGCCCGCCGGTGCCACCGGTTACCAGCACCGTGCCGTCCGGCCCGAACGCCGGTGACCCGCCTTCCGCGCTCGCGGCCCGCGCGAGCCGCGGCACCCACACCTCGCCCTCGCGCACAGCGGCCTCGGGCTCCCCGGAAGCGACCACCGCGCCCAGAGCGCGCCAGGACTCCTCGCTGCCGTCCACGTCCACCAGGACGAACCGGCCGGGGTTCTCGGCCTCGGCCGCCCGCACCAGCCCCCATACCGGGGCCACGCCGACGTCCACGGACTCGTCGGGCCGCACCGCCGCCGCGCCACGCGTGACGATGACCAGCCGCGACGACGCGAACCGCTCGTCCGCCAGCCACTCCCGCACCGATTCCAGGACGGGACGGATGGCCTGCCGTACGGCGGTGGGGACGTCCGTCGCGGGGTCGGTGGCCGGGCACTCCAGGAACGCCCACTCAGGCACCGCATCCCCCAGAGCCGCCAGGTCCGGGTATTCACCCACTTCGACGGGAGCTGCCGGAACCTCGGCCGGCTTCGTCCAGGTCACCTGGTAGAGGGGGTTCTGACCCGTTTGCAGCTGGCCGGTGGACAGCGGCCGGACGGTGAGCGCGTCGATGTCGGCCACCGGAGCACCGGTGCCGTCCGCGATGGTCAGCGAGACGGAGGTGCTGCCGGCGGCGGTGTTCTTGGTGGCCTTTACACGCAGGCCGGTTGCTCCGGTCGCGTGCAGCGACACTCCCGACCAGGCGAAGGGCAGGAACGGCTGACCCGGCTCGGGCGTCGGCAGCAGATCGCCCAGTGCGCTGGCGTGCAGCGCGGCGTCCAGCAGGGCCGGATGCATCCCGAACCGCGCCGCCTCGGCGTGCGCCTGGTCCGGCAGCGTGATCTCGGCGAACACCTCGCCCGGCCGGGTCCACGCGCTCGTCAGGCCCTGGAAGAGCGGGCCGTACTCCAGGCCGATCCCCGCCAGGTTCTCGTACAGGTCCTCGACATCGACCGGCACCGCGTCCGCCGGCGGCCACTGCGCCACGTCGAAGCCCGGCTCCGCGGCCGTGGCCGCCAGCACGCCGTCGGCGTGCCGGACCCACTCGTCCCCGTCACCGGACCGGGAATGAATGCTCACCGACCGCTGACCGGACTCCTCCACCGCACCGACCACCACCTGCAGCTGCACGCCGCCCTCGGCGGACACCACCAGCGGAGCCTGCAGGGTCAGCTCCTGCAGGCACGAGCAGCCCACCTCGTCACCGACGCGAACCGCCAGCTCCACCAGGCCCGCGCCGGGAAGCAGGACCATGCCGTTGACCAGGTGATCGGCCAGCCAGGGCTGCGTGGCCAGCGACAACCGGCCGCTGAAGACCACCGACTCGCCGCCGGCCACCTCGGTCACCGCGCTCAGCAACGGATGATCGACGGCGCCCAGCCCTGCGGCGTCCACATCGCCGGTGCTCTGAGCGGCTGGCACCCAGTACCGCTCCCGCTGGAAGGCGTAGGTGGGCAGGTCCGCCCGCTGCGCCCCCACAGGGGCGAAGAACGCCTCCCAATCGACGGTCAGACCACAGGCGTGCATCCGTCCCAGGGCTTCGACCAGGGTACGGACCTCGTCGCGGTCCTTGCGGGTGGCGGGGATGAACACCCCGTCGGCGATGCTCTGCTGGGCCAGCCCGGTCAGCACCCCATCCGGGCCGACCTCCAGGAAGTGGCTCGCCCCGGCGGCCATCACTCCGTCGGCGAACCGCACGGCCTGGCGCACGTGCTCCACCCAGTAGCTCGGGGTGGTCAGCTGGCCCGGCTCGGCCAACTGGCCGGTGAGGTTGGAAACGATCGCGACCGTCGGCTCGTGGTAGGTCAGACCGGAGATGGCCTCCTCGAAGGAAGCCAGCATTGGCTCCATCAATGGCGAGTGGAAAGCATGGGAGACCCGCAGCCTGCGTGTCCGAGCGCTGACCTGCTCCTCGATCTCAGCGATCTTTTGGGCGTCTCCGGAGACCACCACCGCTGCCGGGCCGTTGACCGCCGCGATCCCGACCTGGCCCTCCAGCAGCGGCAGAACCTCTGCCTCGGGTGCGGCGATCGCGAGCATCGCGCCACCGGTCGGCAGGGCCTGCATCAACCGAGCCCGAGCCGCCACCAGCGCGCACGCATCGGCCAGCGAGAACACTCCGGCCACGTGCGCGGCGGCGATCTCCCCGATCGAATGCCCGACCAGCACACCCGCCCGGACCCCGAAGGACTCCAGCAGCCGATACAGAGCCACCTCGAAGGCGAACAACGCCGGCTGGGTCATGCCCGTCTCGTTCAACACCCCATCGGGGTCGTTGAACATGACCTCGCGGATCGGCAGGAGCTGGTTGATCTCTTCGAGGGTCTCGGCGAAGACCGGGAACGCCTCGGCGAGCTGCCGGCCCATGCCGACCCGCTGGCTTCCTTGACCGGCGAACAACAACGCCAGCCGGCCACCAGAGCCACTCTCGGAAACCACGTCCGAGGCCAGCGCCCGCAACCCGGCCAGCAGCTCGTCACGGTCGGCGCCCACCACGACCGCACGCTGCTCCAGCACCGCCCGGTTCAACGCCAGCGCCGCGCCCGTACCGGCGATCGAGGTCTCCTCCGAGACCCACGACTCCAGACGCCGGGCCTGGGCCTGCAGCGCTTCGGTGGTCCTGGCCGAGATCAGCCACGGCACCATGGGCAGAACCGCGTCATCACTCGCGACCTCGGCGTCAACCTGCTCGATGATCACGTGGGCGTTCGTACCGCTGATCCCGAACGAGGAGACCGCCGCCCGCCGCGGCCGGTCCTGCCGCTCCCAGGGGCGGGCCTCGGTCAGCAGCTCAACAGCCCCGGCGGACCAGTCCACGTGCGGCGACGGCTCGTCCACGTGCAAGGTCTGAGGCATGAGGCCATGGCGCATGGCCATCACCATCTTGATGATCCCCGCCACACCGGCCGCGGCCTGCGTGTGACCGAAGTTCGACTTCAGCGAACCCAGCCACAACGGCCTGTCCCGCTCCTGGCCGTAGGTCGCGAGGAGCGCCTGGGCCTCGATCGGGTCACCGAGCTTGGTGCCCGTGCCGTGCGCCTCGACCACGTCCACATCTCCGGCCGACAGACCGGCGTTGGCCAGCGCCTGCCGGATCACCCGCTGCTGCGAAGGACCGTTCGGAGCCGTGATCCCGTTGCTCGCACCGTCCTGGTTGATCGCCGAACCCTTGACGACCGCCAGCACCTGATGCCCGTTGCGCCGCGCGTCCGACAGCCGCTCCACCAGCAGCACGCCGGCGCCCTCGCCCCAACCGGTACCGTCCGCCGCGGCGGCGAAGGACTTGCACCGGCCGTCCGTGGCCAGGCCACGCTGGCGGGAGAACTCGATGAACGTGCCCGGCGTCGACATCACCGTCACACCACCGGCCAGCGCCAGGTCGCACTCACCGGACCGCAGAGCCTGAGCCGCCAGGTGCAGAGCCACCAGGGACGACGAGCACGCCGTGTCCACGGTCACCGCCGGGCCCTCGAACCCGAACGTGTACGACACCCGCCCGGACACCAGGCTGCCGCCGCTGGTCGACGCGGGAGTGCCCAGCCCGTAGTCGTGATACATCACACCGGCGAACACACCGGTCCGGCTGCCGCGCAGCGCGACGGGACTGACACCGGCGCGCTCAAGCGCCTCCCACGAGGTCTCCAGCAGCAGCCGCTGCTGCGGATCCATGGTCAACGCCTCACGCGGCGAGATCCCGAAGAACCCGGGGTCGAACTCGGCGGCCTCGTACAAGAACCCGCCGTGGCGTACGTAGGAGGTGCCCTTGCTCTCCGGGTCGGGGTCGTACACCCTGCCGAGGTCCCAGCCGCGGTCGGTGGGGAACTCCCCGATCGCGTCCGTGCCGGAGGAGACGAGCTCCCACAGACCTTCCGGAGACACCACGCCACCCGGGTAGCGGCAGGCCATCCCCACGATCGCGATCGGCTCGTCGTCGATCACCGTCCGGGCCACGGCGGCGGACGCCGCGGACGCGGCTCCCGACAGCTCCGAGTCCAGGTAATCGGCGACCGCGGCGGCGGTCGGGTAGTCGAAGATCAGCGTGGCCGGCAGGCGCAGCCCGATGACCGTGGTGAGCCGGTTGCGGAACTCGACCGCGGTGAGGGAGTCGAAGCCGAGATCCTGGAACGTCCGATCGGGCTGTACCGCGTCGGCCGAGGCGTGGCCCAGGACGGTCGCCACCTCCTGGCGCACCAGGTTCGACAGTGCCGACTGGCGTTCGGCCGGCTCCATCCCGGCCAGCCGGTCGGCGAGCCCGTTGACCGCGGCGGCCCGCCGCGGCTGGGTACGAGCGCTCCTGGCCTGCGCGAACCGCGCCGCGACCAGCACCGGCCGATCGGAGCACAGCGCGGCGTCGAAGAGCGTCAGCCCTTCTGCCTCCGACAGCGGCTTCAGCCCCACGCGCTCCATGCGACGCAGGTCGGCCTCGGTCAGCTCCTCGGTCATGCCGCCCGTGTTCCACAGGCCCCAGGCCAGCGAGATCGCGGGCAGCCCCTGTGCTCTGCGGTGCTCCGCCAGGGCGTCCAGGTACGCGTTCGCCGCCGCGTAGTTCCCCTGGCCAGGGCCACCCAGCACCCCGGCGATCGAGGAGAACAGGACGAACGCCGACAGCTCCAGATCCCGGGTCAGCTCGTGCAGGTGCCAGGCGGCGTCGGCCTTGGGCCGCATGACCGTGTCAAGACGCTCGGACGTCAGGGAAGTGATCACTCCGTCGTCCAGGACACCGGCCGCGTGCACGACACCGGACAGCGGACGCTGCATGGAGGCGATCAGCTCGGCAACGGCGTCACGGTCGCTCACGTCGCAGGCGGCCACACTCACCTCGGCGCCCAGCGCGGACAGCTCGGCCACCAGCTCTCCGGCCCCCGGAGCGTCCGCGCCCCGCCTGCTGACCAGCACCAGATGTCCCACCTGGTACGCCGTGACCAGATGCCGGGCCACCAAGGCGCCCAGACCGCTCGTACCGCCGGTGACCAGCACCGTCGACTCCGGCCCGAACACCGGCCTCAGGCCCTCGGACACCGCCGCCCGGGCCAGGCGCGGCGCCCACACCTCACCGGCCCGCACCGCCACCTGGGCCTCACCACAGGCCAGCGCCCGGCCGATCATGTCCTCAGGTGTGTCGTCATCCAGGTCGAGCAGCACGAACCGGCCCGGCTGCTCGCCTTGCGCGGCCCGTACCAGACCCCACACCGCCGCCTGCGCCGGCTCCGGCACATCCTCCGGACCGGCCGCCACCGCACCACGCGTGACGACGACCAGCCGCGACGACGTGAACCGCTCGTCCGCCAGCCACTCCTGCAGCAGGTCCAGCACCTCATGCACTGCTCCCCGTCCGGCCGGGGCCGCCACCAGCACGCACTGCGGAACCGTTCCGGCTTCGGCGAGTCCCTCAAGCAACGCCCATGTGGGCGCCTGAGCCGCGGGATCGGCCGGAACCGTGCTCCACTCGAGGTGGTGCAGCGACTCGAGACTGTTCCTCTTGGCCGCGGCGAGCTGGTCAGCCGAGATCGGGCGTACGGCGAGCGACTCCACCGACAGGACCGGAGCCCCGGTGGGATCGGCGATGGTCAGGGCGATGGCGTTGTCGCGCAAGGGGGAGATCCGCACCCGTACGCTGGTCGCGCCGGCCGCGTGCAGATCCACTCCGGCCCAGGAGAACGGGAGGACCGTCGGCCCGTCCCCGGCGACCAGCTGCGCGTGCAGCGTGGCGTCCAGCAGAGCCGGGTGGATCCCGAAGCGTCCCGCGTCGGCGAACGCCTGCTCCGGCAGCGCGACCTCGGCGAATATCTCTTCTCCGCGCCGCCAGGCCGCCTGCAGCCCCTGGAAGACCGGCCCGTACTCGTAACCCCGGTCCAGCAGCATGTCGTAGGCGTCTGCCACATCGATCCCGACGGCATCGGACGGCGGCCACTGCTCCAGCCTGGACGCCGACACCGACACCGGCGGAGCCGTGGTCAGCGCGCCTTCGGCATGCCCCGTCCACGCGCCCGCGGCGTCGGTCTCGACACGGGAGTGGATCGAGACCGGCCTCGTCCCGGACTCGTCGCTCGCGCCCACCACGACCTGCAGCTGACAACTGGCATCCGCAGGCAGCAGCAGCGGCGCCTGAAGAGTGAGCTCCTGCAGGCGCGAGCAGCCCACTTCGTTCCCGGCGTGCAGCGCCAGCTCCAGGAACGCCGTGCCGGGGAGCAGGATCGTGTCGTTGACCATGTGATCGGCCAGCCAGGGCTGCGTGGCCACCGACAACCGGCCGCTGAAGACCACGGACTCTCCGGCGGCCACTTCGGTCATGGCGCCCAGCAGCGGATGGTCCACGTCCGCCAGCCCGACGGAACTCATCTCACGGGCCTCGACCTGCGCGTTGACCCAGTACCGCTCCCGCTGGAAGGCGTAGGTGGGCAGGTCTACGTGCCTGGCCGGGGTCAGCACCGCCGTCCAGTCCACGGCGATGCCGTGGGTGTGCAACCGGCCGAGCGCCTCCATCAGCGCGCGGACCTCATCCCGGTCCTTGCGCGTGGCGGGAACGAACACACCATCGGCGATGCTCTGCTGAGCCAGCCCCGTCAGCACCCCATCCGGGCCGACCTCCAGGAAGCAACCGGCCTCCGCAGCCGCAACCCCGTCGGCGAACCGCACAGCCTGGCGCACGTGCTCCACCCAATAGCTCGGGCTGGTCAACTGGCCCGGTCCAGCGATCTGGCCGGTGAGGTTGGAAACGATCGCGACCGTCGGCTCGTGGTAGGTCAGACCGGAGATGGCCTGCTCGAAATCGGCGAGCATCGGCTCCATCAGCGGCGAGTGGAAAGCGTGCGAGACCCGCAACCTGCGCGTCCGAACGCTCACCCGCTCCTCAATCTCCGCGATCTTTTGGGCGTCTCCGGAGACCACCACCGCTGCCGGACCGTTGACCGCCGCGATCCCGACCCGGCCCTCCAGCAGCGGCAGAACCTCCGCCTCCGGTGCCGCGATCGCGAGCATCGCACCGCCGGTCGGCAGGGCCTGCATCAACCGAGCCCGAGCCGCCACCAGCGCGCACGCATCGGCCAGCGAGAACACTCCGGCCACATGCGCGGCGGCGATCTCCCCGATCGAATGACCGACCAGCACATCCGCCCGGACCCCGAAGGACTCCAGCAGCCGATACAAGGCCACCTCGAAGGCGAACAACGCCGGCTGGGTCATCCCGGTCTCGTTCAACACCCCATCGGGGTCGTCGAACATCACCTGGCGGATCGGCAGGAGCTGGTTGATCTCTTCCAGGGTCTCGGCGAACACCGGGAACGCCTCAGCGAGCTGCCGACCCATCCCGACCCGCTGACTTCCTTGACCGGCGAACAGCAACGCCAGCCTGCCTCCAGCTGCCACCTCTGGTGAACCCTCGGCCAGCGCCCGCAACCCGGCCAGCAGCTCGTCACGGTCAGCGCCCACCACGACCGCACGCTGATCCAACACGGCCCGCCCCGTGGCCAACGACCACGCGGCATCGGCCGTCTTCAGCTCCGGCCGCTCCTCCAGCCACGACGCCAGTCGAGACGCCTGAGCCTGAAGCGCCTGCGGGTCCTTGGCCGAGACCAACCACGGCACCACCGGCGGCTCGTCAACAGGCTCCGGCTGCTCCTCTGCCCCCGGCCCCTGCTCGATGATCACATGCGCATTGGTGCCGCTGATCCCGAACGAGGAGACCGCCGCACGACGGGCGTGCCCGTTCTGCTCCCACGGCTGCGCCTCGGTCAGCAGCTCAACGGCACCGGCCGACCAGTCCACATGCGGCGACGGCTCATCCACGTGCAAGGTCCGGGGCATGAAGCCGTTCCGCATCGCCATGACCATCTTGATCACGCCGCCCACACCAGAGGCGGCCTGCGTGTGACCGAAGTTGGACTTCAGCGACCCCAGCCACAACGGCTGGTCCCGCTCCTGGCCGTAGGTCGCGATCAAAGCCTGCGCCTCGATCGGGTCACCCAGCGTCGTACCAGTCCCGTGCGCCTCGACCACATCCACATCAGCGGCCGACAACCCGGCGTTCGCGAGCGCCTGCCGGATCACCCGCTGCTGCGAAGGACCGTTCGGGGCCGTGATCCCGTTGCTCGCACCGTCCTGGTTGATCGCCGAGCCCTTGAGGACCGCCAGCACCTGATGCCCGTTGCGCTGAGCGTCCGACAGCCGCTCCACCAGCAGCACACCGACACCCTCACCCCAGCCCGTACCATCCGCCGAGGCCGAGAACGCCTTGCACCGCCCATCCGCCGCCAGCCCCCGCTGCCGCGAAAACTCGATGAACATCCCCGGCGTCGACATCACCGTCACACCACCGGCCAGCGCCAGATCACACTCCCCCGACCGCAACGCCTGAGCAGCCCAATGCAACGCCACCAACGACGACGAGCAGGCAGTGTCCACGGTCACCGCCGGACCCTCCAACCCCAACGTGTAAGAGACCCGACCCGACACCAAACTCCCGCCACTGGTGTTCGCCGGCGTCCCCAACCCGTAGTCGTGATACATCACCCCGGCGAACACACCCGTCCGACTCCCCCGCAACCCCGTCGGATCGATCCCCGCCCGCTCAACCGCCTCCCACGACGTTTCGAGGAGCAGCCGCTGCTGCGGATCCATCGCCGACGCCTCACGCGGCGAAATCCCGAAAAATCCCGAATCGAACTCCGCCGCGTCATACAAGAACCCGCCATGCCGCGCATACGACGTCCCACGGCTGTCGGGGTCCGGGTCGTACAGCTTCTCGAGGTCCCAGCCGCGATCGGCGGGGAACTCCCCCACCGCATCCCGACCCGAGAACACCAACTCCCACAGGCCCTCCGGCGAGGTCACGCCACCCGGATACCGGCACGCCATCCCGACAATCGCGATCGGCTCGTCCGTCGCCGTCGTGGTGGCCACCACGGCCTCCGACGACCGCCCGCCGGCCAGCTCACCGGCCAGATACCCGGCCACCGCCTCAGCCGTCGGGAAATCGAACACCAACGTCGCCGGCAACCGCAGCCCGGTGGCGGCGATCAGCTGGTTGCGGAACTCCACGGCGGTCAGCGAGTCGAAGCCCAGCTCCTGGAAGGCGCGATCCGGCTGGACCGCGTCCATCGAAGCGTGTCCGAGCACCTTGGCGACCTCTTGCCGGACCAGCTCCAGCAGCGCCCGGTCCCGCTGGTCGGCCTCCATCCCTGCCAGCCGCCGTGCCAGCCCCGTTCCCGCCGCACGCGCCACCTGCCGCGCGGGACCGCGTACGAGCCCGCGCAACAGCGCCGGAAGCCCTTCACCGCGGTTCCGCAGGGCCGTCGCGTCCACCCGCAGCGGCACCAGCACCGCCGCGTCACCCGCCGACCCGGCGTCGAACAGCGCCAGCCCCTCCTCCACCGACAGCGCCGGCAGGCCCTGGCGCCGCATGCGCTCGAAGTCGGCCTCGCTCAGCGCGCCGCCCATGCCCGCGTCGGTATCCCACAGGCCGAAGGCCAGCGACGTCGCCACCAACCCCATCGACCGCCGGTACGACGCCAGGGCGTCCAGGAACACGTTCGCCGCCGCGTAATTGGCCTGCCCCGCCGCCAGCACCAGGCCACCGGCCGACGAGAACAGCACGAACGCCGACAGGTCCAGACCCGCCGTCAGATCATGCAGATGCCACGCCGCTGCCGCCTTGGCCCCCAGCACCCGCGCGAGCCGCTCCACCGACAGCGACCCCACCAGGCCGTTGTCACTCACCCCGGCCGCGTGCACCACCCCGGTCAACGAGTCCGCCACCGAAGCGACAACCCGGGCCAGCGCCTCCCGGTCGGCCACGTCGCAGGCCTCGACCGCGACCTCGGCTCCCAGCTCGGCCAGCTCCGCCACGAGGTCAGCGGCGCCGGGCGCCTCCAGGCCACGCCGGCTCACCAGCACCAGCCTGCGCACTCCATGCGCCGTCACCAGGTGCCGGGCCACCAGGGCACCCAGACCGCCCGTGCCACCGGTCACCAGCACCGTGCCGTCCGGGCCGAACACCGGCTCGCCCGCCGACGCCTGCGCCTTCACCAGCCGGGGAACCCGCACCTGCCCGTCGCGAACGGCCGCCTCCGGCTCCCCCGAAGCGACCACCGAACCCAGGGCACGCCACGACTCCGCGCTGCCGTCCACGTCCACCAGCACGAACCGGCCCGGATTCTCCGCCTCGGCCGCCCGTACCAGGCCCCACACCGGGGCCGTACCGACGTTCAGGCCCTCGGCGGCCTGCACGGCCACCGCACCACGCGTCACCACGACCAGCCGCGACGACGTGAACCGCTCGTCGGCCAGCCACTCCTGGATCACGACCAGGGCCTCGGCGGTGATCTCGTGGACGGCGTCGAGGACCTCGCCCTCCGGCGCGGACACCACGTACGTCACCGCCTCGGGCACGGCGGCATCCTCGGCGACGGCCGTCAGCTCGGGCAGCTCCTCGACCCCGGCGGGGGCGAGCGAGAGCGGTGTCCAGTCCACGCGGAACAGCGCGTCGGCGTGGTCGCCGCGAGCGGCGGTGAGCTGACCGGCCGAGACGGGCCGCACGGCCAGCGACTCGACCGACAGCACCGGCGCGCCGTCGGCGTCGGCGATGGTCAGGGCGATGGAGGTGTCCCGGATGCGGGAGATCCGCACCCGGACGCTGCTCGCGCCTGCCGCGTGCAGCCGCGCTCCGCCCCAGGAGAACGGCAGGACGGTCTGCCCGTCCCCGGCGATCAGCTGCGCGTGCATGGCGGCGTCCAGCAGGGCGGGGTGCAGTCCCGACCTGGCCGCGTCGGCGTGCGCCTGCTCGGGCAGCGCGACCTCGGCGAACACGTCGCGGTCTCGGGACCAGGCCGCCTGCAGGCCCTGGAAGACGGGCCCGTACTCGTATCCCATGTCCAGGAGGAGGTCGTAGGCGTCGGACACGTCGATCACGGCGGCGCCGGACGGCGGCCACTGCTCCAGCCCTTCGACGGGCGTGGACGCGGCAACGGCCAGCGTGCCGTCGGCGTGCAGCACCCAGGGGGCGTCGCCGTCGGCGCGGGAGTGGATCGAGACCGGCCTAACCCCGGCGTCGTCACCGCTGCCGACCAGCACCTGCAGCTGGCGCCCGCCGTCGGCGGGCAGCAGCAGCGGTGCCTGAAGAGTGAGCTCCTGTACGACCGGGCAACCGACCTCGTCCCCGGCCTGCAGTGCCAGCTCCAGGAACGCCGTGCCGGGCAGGAGAATCGTCCCGTTGACGGCGTGGTCGGCCAGCCACGGCTGCGCGGCCACGGAGAGCCGGCCGCTGAGGATCACGGACTCGCCGCCGGCGATCTCGGTCACCGCGCTCAGCAGCGGGTGATCGACTGCCGCGAGCCCGGCCCCGGCCATGTCCCCGGCGTCGGCCCGCGCCGACATCCAGTACCGCTGGTGCTGGAAGGCGTAGGTGGGCAGATCGACCTGCCTGGCCGGTGCCAGCACCGCGGTCCAGTCCACGGCGATGTTGTGGGTGTGCAGCCGGCCGAGCGCCTCGATCAGAGAGCGGACCTCGTCGCGGTCCTTGCGGCTGGCGGGGATGAACACACCGTCGGCGATGCTCTGCTGAGCCAGCCCCGTCAACACCCCATCCGGGCCGACCTCCAGGAAGTGGCTCGCCCCGGCAGCTGTCACTCCGTCGGCGAACCGCACGGCCTGCCGCACGTGCTCCACCCAGTAACCGGGACGGGTGAGCTGCCCCGGCTCGGCCAGCCGGCCGGTGAGGTTGGAGACGATCGCGAGAGTGGGCTCGTGGTAGGTCAGACCGGAGATGGCCTGCTCGAAGTCGGCGAGCATCGGCTCCATCAGCGGCGAGTGGAAAGCGTGCGAGACCCGCAACCTGCGCGTCCGAACGCTCACCCGCCCCTCGATCTCCGCGATCGCCTCGGCATCTCCGGAGACCACCACCGCAGCCGGACCGTTGACCGCCGCGATCCCGACCCGGTCCCCCAGCATCGGGAGAACCTCTGCCTCGGGTGCCGCGATCGCCAACATCGCACCGCCTGTCGGCAGGGCCTGCATCAACCGAGCCCGAGCCGCCACCAGCGCACACGCATCCGCCAGCGAGAACACCCCCGCTACGTGCGCGGCGGCGATCTCCCCGATCGAATGCCCGACCAGCACATCCGCGCGGACCCCGAAGGACTCCAGCAGCCGATACAGAGCCACCTCGAAGGCGAACAACGCCGGCTGCGTCATGCCCGTCTCGTTCAACACCCCATCCGGGTCGTCGAACATGACCTCACGGACCGGCAGGAACTGGTCGATCTCCTCCAGCGCCTCGGCGAACACCGGGAACGCCTCGGCCAACTGCCGGCCCATCCCGACCCGCTGGCTCCCCTGGCCGGCGAACAGCAACGCCAGCTTTCCGCCAGAACCACTCCCGGAAACCCCATCCGAGGCCAGCGCCCGCAACCCGGCCAGTAACTCGTCACGATCAGCACCGACCACGACCGCACGCTGCTCCAGCACGGTACGACCGGTCGCCAGCGTCCACGCGACCCCGGCGGCGTCCGGCTCCGGGTGTTCCTCCACCCATGACGCGAGCCGCTCGGCCTGCCCCGCCAGCGCCTCGGGCGTCTTCGCCGAGATCAGCCACGGCACCACCGGCAGCCCCGTGTCGTCGCCGGCGACCGCGTCGGTCTCCTCACCCTGCTCGATGATCACATGCGCGTTGGTGCCGCTCACCCCGAACGACGAGACGGCGGCACGGCGCGGATGATCCTGAACGTCCCACGACCGGGCCTCGGTCAGCAGCTCAACGGCACCGGCCGACCAGTCCACATGTGGGGACGGCTGGTCCACGTGCAAGGTCTGCGGCAGCACCCCGTGCCGCATCGCCATGACCATCTTGATCACGCCACCCACCCCGGCCGCAGCCTGGGAGTGACCGATGTTGGACTTCAGCGACCCCAGCCACAGCGGCCGTTCCCGCTCCTGGCCATACGTCGCGATCAACGCCTGCGCCTCGATCGGGTCACCCAGGGTGGTCCCGGTCCCGTGCGCCTCGACCACGTCCACGTCTCCGGCCGCGAGCCCGGCGTTGGCCAGGGCCTGCCGGATCACCCGCTGCTGGGAAGGACCGTTCGGCGCGGTCAGGCCGTTACTGGCACCGTCCTGGTTGATCGCCGAGCCCTTGACGACCGCCAGCACCCGGTGACCATTACGCCGCGCGTCAGACAGCCGCTCCACCAGCAGCATGCCGACACCCTCGGCCCAGCCGGTGCCGTCCGCCGAAGCCGAGAACGCCTTGCATCGCCCATCAGGGGACAGCCCGCGCTGCCGCGAGAACTCCACGAACGTGCCCGGCGTCGCCATCACCGTGACACCGCCGGCCAGCGCCAGGTCGCACTCACCCGACCGCAGCGCCTGCACCGCCAGGTGCAGCGCCACCAGCGACGACGAGCACGCCGTGTCCACGGTCACCGCCGGGCCCTCGAACCCGAACGTGTACGACACCCGGCCCGAGGCGATGCTGCCCGAGTTACCGGTCCCGACCAGGCCCTCCAACTCCTGGGGCACGGAGGACACCTGAGGGGCGTAGTCGTGGTACATCACCCCGGCGAACACGCCGGTACGGCTGCCGCGCAGCCCGGCCGGATCGACGCCCGCCCGCTCGATCGCCTCCCACGACGCCTCCAGCAGCAACCGCTGCTGCGGATCCATCGCCAACGCCTCACGCGGCGAGATCCCGAAGAACCCGGGGTCGAACTCCCCCGCGCTGTACAGGAAACCGCCGTGCCGCGAGTAAGACGTCCCACGGCTGTCCGGGTCCGGGTCGTACAGCTTGTCGAGGTTCCAGCCGCGATCGGCGGGGAACTCCCCGATCGCGTCCCCGCCCGTGGCCACCAGGTCCCACAGGTCCTCCGGTGACAGGACCTCGCCCGGGTAGCGGCAGGCCATGCCCACGATCGCGATCGGCTCGCGCGCCGCCTCGGCGAGAGAACGGTTCTGCGCACGCAGCCGTTCCGTCTCTTTCAATGAGGAACGCAGGGCCTCGATGAGCTTGGTGTCGTTCGCAGCCATTCTCGCCTCGTACTCTTCCTGCAACCGAAAGGGGGACCTACGCCTGGACGGCGGGGATGTTCTCGGTGATCTTCCGCATGACCGCTGCCGCGTGTGAGTTCAGGTAGAAGTGGCCGCCGCGGAAGACGTGCATGTCGAACGGGCCGCTGGTGTGCTCTTTCCAGCGCTCGGCCTCGTCCAGCGACACGTGCGGGTCGGAGTCGCCGACCAGCGTGATGATCGGCGCGTCGATCTTGATGCCGGGCGGGCAGCGGTAGGTCATGATCGCCGTGTAGTCGCCGCGCAGCGACGGAAGGATCATGTTCACGAGCTCGGGGTCGTCCAGCATCCGCGTGTCGGTGCCGCCGAGCCGCCGTACCTCGGCGATGAGCGCCCGGTCGCCCTCCTTGTGCACGGTCTCGACGCGTACGCTCGACGGCGCGCGCCGGCCGGACGCGAAGAGCACCAGCGGCGAGACGCCGTCGCCCATCAGCCTCTTGGCCACCTCGAACGCGACCACCGCGCCCATGCTGTGCCCGAAGAAGGCCATCGGCCGGTCCGCCAGGGGCAGGATCTCCCCGGTGAGGCGATCGGCGAGGGTGCCTATGTCGTCGATGCACGGCTCCAGGCGGCGTTCCTGCCGGCCCGGATACTGGATCGCCAGGACGTCGAGCCGCGGTGCGAGCTGTTTGGCGACCGGGTGGAAATAGGAAGCGGAGCCGCCCGCGTGCGGGAAGCAGATCAGACGGGTGGCGGATGCCGGCGCGGCGAAGAACCGCCGTACCCACGCTCCGGTTTCGGTGATCACTGAACATTCCTTCCTCTGCCGACAGGGAATTCGGCACCACGCCGCGGGATATCACCGTTCATTCCAGCCCATGCGGCCGCGGCGTAGCCACGGGATTCGCCCCCTAATGTCCGGGGGTATTCCCCTAACGAATCCGCCGACGCTCCGGCGCGCGGTGAAGCCGCGTCGAGATAAGGGGCGATAAGGGTTGCCCGAGCGCGTCAGGCCGTGCTCAGCAGGGCGGACGCCCGACGGCCGGCACGCCTAGTGGGCGCTAGGGGTTACCCCGCTTTCTCCGCTCACAAATACTTGTGACACCCGGACCGGGCGCATCAACGCGGTACGCAAGGAGAAACGATGGACTTTGGTCTATTCTATTTCGCGGACGATGTCAGGGCGGGAACCGACCAGTACCGGCTGCTGCTGGAAGGGGCCAGGTTCGCCGACACCCATGGATTCTCCGCGGTGTGGACACCCGAGCGGCATTTTCATGAATTCGGCGGCCGATATCCCAATCCCGCCGTGAGCGCCGCGGCCGTCGCCGCCGTCACCGAGCGGGTCGCCATCCGCGCGGGAAGCGTCGTGGCGCCGCTGCACCACCCGGTTCGCATCGCCGAGGAATGGGCCATGGTGGACAACCTGTCCGGCGGCCGGGTCGGCGTGTCCTTCGCCCCGGGCTGGCATGTGGTCGACTTCGCGTTGCGGCCCGAGAACTACGCCGGCCGCCGGCAGGTGACGACGGACACCATCGACACGGTGCGGCGGCTGTGGCGGCAGGAGGAGGTGGAGCTGGTCGACGGGGCCGGCGAGTCGGTCAAGCTGCGCGCCTACCCGGCGCCGGTCCAGCCGGAGCTGCCCACGTGGCTCACCAGCTCGGGCAACCCGGAGACGTTCCGCCAGGCGGGCGATCTCGGCTACGGCATCCTGACGCACCTGCTCGGCCAGAGCCTGGACGACCTCGTGCGCAAGGTCGCCGACTACCGCGAGCACTACGCCAGGGCGCACAGCGGCACCGGCCACGTCGCGCTGATGCTGCACACCTTCATCGGTGAGGACCGCGCCCGCGTGCGCGAGATCGTTCACCAGCCCTTCACCGACTACCTGCGCAGCTCTCTCGGCCTGGTGCTGAAGGCGGCCGAGGACTTGATGCCCGGCATCGACCCGGACTCGATGGACCCGGAGGACATCGAGTTCCTCCTGGAGGTCTCGTTCGACCGCTATTTCGACACGGGCGGCCTGTTCGGCACGGTCGACGACGGCATGGCGGTATTGAGCTCGCTCCAGGAGATCGGCGTCGACGAGGTCGCCTGTCTCATCGACTTCGTCCCCGACACGGACACCGTCCTCGACGGGCTGCGCCACCTCGACGAGCTCAAGCGGCGCTGGAGCACACGATGATCGACAGCCTGAGGCTGAGGCGCGTGCTCGGCCACTACCCGACGGGGGTCGTCGTGATCGCGGCGCTGGAGGACGGCGAACCGCACGGTTTCACGGTCAACTCCTTCACCTCCGTCTCCCTCGACCCGCCCATCGTGAGCTTCTGCGCCGCCCACACCTCGGCCACCTGGCCCCGCATCAAGGCCGCGGGCGCCTTCACGATCAGCGTGCTGGGGGCCGGGCAGGAGCAGGTGTGCCGGTCGTTCGCGGCCAAGGGGAGCGACAAGTTCTCGGGGGTCGGCTGGTCGGTGCGGGAGAGCGGGCACCCGGCGATCACGGGCGCGGTCGCGTGGATCGACTGCGTCCTCGACCTGAGCCACGTCGTGGGCGACCACGAGCTGATCCTCGCCAGGGTGGTGTCGCTCACCGTGAACGACTCCGACGACGACCCGCTCGTCTTCCACCGTGGGCGCCTCGGCCGGGTATGCGCCGAGACCTTCCCGATCCTGACGCGCCGATGCCCGGCGCCCGCCTGATCAAAAAAGCCCAGGCCACCTGAGTGACCTGGGCTTTTCGCTGTGCGCCGCCAGGGACTCGAACCCCGGACCCGCTGATTAAGAGTCAGCTGCTCTGACCAACTGAGCTAGCGGCGCAACAGGTGTAACTGTATCAGCCGCCGAGCCCTGACCGCACATCATCCGAGCCGCCCCGCCAGCCTCTCGTACGCTCCCAGCACCAGCTCCCAGAATCCCTTGACGTCGATCGACGTGGCCACGAGCGCGTTCGAGTCCTGCTCGCTCACCTTGAAGTCCGTCACGGTCATCCCTCGCGTGTAAAGCCCGGCGGTCTCGACGTTCACCGTCGCGGGGACGCAGGTGAAGAGGGAGGGGTCGAGCACGTACGCCACCGCGCACGCGTCATGGATGGCCGGCCCGCCGTCGGCCGTCACCACTCCGTAGAACTGCGCGGCGGGCACCAGCAGCTCGGCCAGCTTGCCGAGCGGCCGCATCCGGTCCAGGACGTCCGAGGTGACCGTGGCGGACAGGGTGACGTCCAGCCCCAGCATCCGCACCGTCCACCCGGCGCCGAAGACGATGGCCGCCGCCTCCGGGTCGGCCAGCATGTTGAACTCGGCCGCCGGATTGTGGTTGCCACGCGTGAACGAGCCACCCATGATCACCAGTTCGCGGGCCCACTCCACGACGCGCGGCTCGCGGCGTACGGCGAGGGCGATGTTCGTCAGCGGGCCCACGGCCACCAGCGTGATCTCGCCCGGAGCGGCCTTCAGGGTCTCCACGATGAAGTCGACCGCGTGGCCGTCCGAGGGCCCCAGCTGCGGGGTGGGGAGCACCACGCCGCCGAGACCCGTGGTGCCGTGCACGCGGGTGGCGCGCACGGTCTCGCGCAGGAGGGCGCCGGCGCTGCCCGGCGTCACGGGGACATTTCCCATTTCCAGGAACTCGCGCAGCGCGAGGGCGTTCGCGGTGGTCAGCGAGAGGTCAACGTTGCCCCCCACGGTGGTAATGCCCACCACGTCCAGGGAGGGGGAGCCGGCGGCGAGAGCCAGAGCGAGCGCGTCGTCGATGCCGGGGTCGCAGTCAATCAGCACTTTCTTCACGAAAGGGGAGGATACGCATAGATCGGGCCGGGCAGTTCCCCCAAAGCTGCCCGGCCCGATCGGCGGCGGTCCAGGCCGGCGCTTCCCCCAAAACGCCGGCGGTCCCGCACTGGCGAACCGCGGTCCCCCTCCGCGTCCGCTTCGGTGAAGGTCTATTGGCCTCTTGACCTGCTACAACGCTACCGAGACGAATGCAACGGTCGCGTCATAACGGGGTCGAATATCTGTTTAATCCGACTACGGAAGCTCCAACCGAACCTCCGTACCTTCCTGAAGCGACCTGCTCACCGTGCAGTACTTCTCGTGCACCCGCTCCGCGACCGCCCTGAACACCTCGTCGGCCTCCTCCGAGGGCAGCTCGACGTCGTACGTGACGGTGACCGGGCCCAGCTTGCTGGGCTCGACCTTCTCCGCCTGCACCGTCATCGCCAGGCGGACCAGCCGGTGACCCCGCTTGGCGGTCAGCGGCTCGACCGTCACGATGTTGCATCCGCCCACGGCCGCCAGCAGCAACTCCACCGGGGTGAACACCCCGTCCTCGTCCCCGCTGCCCATCCGCACCTCGGCGCCGCGGGCGTTCGTGGCCCGGAAGCCGCCGTCCTCAGTTCGTTCGACACGCACGTTAGCCATGTTTCAGACCCTACTCAGAAACCTTTAATGTTCATTCAGCATCGTGAGTGGCATGGCTAGCGAGGCGAATGCGAACCAAGGTCCCATCCTCTTCTGGTGCGGGGTCGCGGTGGCCGAGTTCGGTGCGATCCAGCCGGGATTCGGCTACCCATGGCGACCCAGTGCCTACGCCGCCGCGGCGCTGCTCGTCGCGTTCGGCCTGATCACCGTCAAGGCCGCCGACTACCTCCGCACCGAGGAGGCCAGGCAGCGCCTGCGGCTCGGCAGCTATCTCGCCGGCGCGCTGCTGGTGGCCCACCAGTTCAGCTCCACGGCGTACGTGACCGACCTCAGCCGCGCCGGCTCGCTCGTCCTGTACGCGATGGCGGCCGTCATGGCGGTCTGGAGTCACCAGCTCTCCCACGCGACCAGGCCGACCCTGCTGATCGCCACCGGCCTCGACGCGGCCGCCCTGCGCGAACGGCTGGCCGGCACGCCCGGCACCGTGGCCGTCTACCGCACCGAGCGCGCCACCGACGAGCTGCGCGACCTGGAGGCCCGATACGGGCTCATCCTCGTCGAGGGCGCCGAGCACGACCCGCGCGCCAAGGAGCGCCTGAGCGCCTCCGGCCTGAGCCGCCAGATTCCCGACATCGCCGAGCGCGACGTGGTGGTGGCCGGTCCGCGGCAGTTCAAGAGGTACGTACGCGGCGCGTTGTCACGCCTTGCTGTCCCAAGATCACAAATTCATTTCAAATCACGGCAAAAGGTTTAGCTCCACATTACGCGCCATCTGCAACGGTGGGCTGCGGACAAGGAGGCAAGGTGACGACTTTCCCCGGAAGCGCCCGTGTCGAGATGGTCATGGGCATGCCGGTCAGTGTGGACATCCGCACCGCTCTCCCGGTGCGTGAGATGACGCCCCTGCTGGATGACGCGTTCTCCTGGCTGAGGTGGGTGGAAGACACCTTCAGCCCGGTAAGAGAGGACAGCCAGATCGGCCGCCTCAACCGCGGCCAGACGATCAAGCAGATCCCCGAGCTCATCGAGGTCCTCCACCGCTGCGACGAGATCAGCCAGGCCACCGACGGCTACTTCGAGGCCCGCATCAACGGCGTCACCGACCCGTCGGGCTACATCAAGGGCTGGGCGCTCGAACGCCTTTCCCGTGCCCTGGTCAACGCGGGCGCGGGCGACCACCGCATCAGCGCGGGCGAGGACATCAGGGTGCGCGGCTCGGCCGCCCCGGGCAAGCGCTGGCGGGTCGGCATCCGCGATCCGCGCAAGGACGTGATCCGCAAGGTCGTCTTCGCCCACGACCTCGGCATCGCCACCTCCGGCGGCGCGCCCATCGTCAACCCGCACACGGGGGCCGTCGAGGAAGGGCTCGGCTCGGTCACCGTGATCGGTCCCGACCTGGGTCAGGCCGACGCGTACGCGACCGCCATCTACGCCATGGGGCCCATGCTGTCCAGGCGCTTCGCGGCCGACCTGGCGGCGGCGGGACCGTACCAGACGATGATCATCACCCGTGACGGGCAGGAGGTCAGCACGCCCGGGTTCGCCGAATACAGCGGCAGCGAGGCCCGCATGGCGGGCTGAGCGCGCCCGTGTGATTACGGAGGGTGGCCCGTATCGGCCTCGCGAGGTCACCCCCCGGCGCCCTGGGAGCACGGTCAGGCGTCGGGATGTTTACGCAAATACTCTATGTAGATCGGGCGCAGCGCCTCACCCAACTGCCCCTCGCCGGAGGCGATGGCATCGCTGAGCAGCGCGGAGACCCTGCTGAGGTCGTTGGCGGCCTCCGTCCCGTGACCGCTGGCGGCCTCGGCGGCCGGGATCACCTTCAACAGGTCCCAGAGAAACCCCAGGTCCCCGTGCCGTACGGCGTACCGCACCGCACGGTCGTGCAACTCGTCGGCCGGCAACGACTCGAGCCCGTTCGCGTCCATCTCGCTCCCTCCCCCTGGACGCCTCTTCCCGAGTTGGGCCAACCATAACCGACGACTACGCACAGTAGCCGCTGAGAATCGTAGTGGCCGCGCCACTATCGAAGTGCCGATCTCAAGTGGGAGGATCAAGCAG
This sequence comes from Nonomuraea sp. NPDC004186, assembly GCF_053603495.1. Lineage (NCBI taxonomy): Bacteria > Bacillati > Actinomycetota > Actinomycetes > Streptosporangiales > Streptosporangiaceae > Nonomuraea > Nonomuraea sp. NPDC004186. Next base: position 106,854 of record NZ_JBSGFQ010000024.1, read on the forward strand.
CGTGAGATTCATCATCAGAACCATCGCCGCGGCGGCGGCCCTCTGGGTGGCCATCCAACTGGTCCCCGGCATCGAGGTCAGCACCTCCCCCAACTCCGCCAAATACTGGGGCGTGCTGCTGATCGTGGCGTTGATCTTCGGCATCGTGAACGCGATCGTCAAGCCCATCGTCAAGGCCCTCGGATGCGCGATCATCGTTCTGACACTGGGCCTGTTCCTCCTCGTGATCAACGCGGCCATGCTGCTGCTGACGAGCTGGATCTCGACTCAGCTCGACATCCCCTTCCACGTCGACAACTTCTATCCGGCCGCCTTCTGGGGCGCGATCATCATCAGCGTGGTGAGCTGGCTGCTGGGCCTGTTCATTCCCGACGGCGACTGAACCGCCGGTGGAGCTCGACGGCGCCGGCCTGACCTGCGCGCAGGTCCACGAGGCCGCGTACGACGGTGCCCGGGTCACGATCGCCTCCCTCGATCGGGCCCGGGCCGCGTGGGCCACCGCTCAGGAGCTCACGGGCCCCGTGTACGGGCGGAGCACCGGCGTGGGCGCCAACAGAGGCGTCATCCTCGACAAACCCGGCCTCGACCTGCTCCGCAGCCACGTGTGCGGCGCCGGCCCGATGATCCCGCCGGCCCGCGCCCGGGCCATGCTCGTGGTCCGGCTCAACCAGCTCATCGCCGGCGGCTCCGGCATCGATCCGGCCGTCCTGCCGGCGCTGGCCGAGGCGATCAACGGCGGCTTCACCCCGCCGATCCAGACGTACGGCGCCATCGGCACCGGCGACCTCTCCGCCCTCGCCACCACGGCCCTGTGCCTGCTCGGCGAACTCCCCTGGCACCACGAACCCCCACCCCCGTTCCCTCCGGGGACGCCTTCGATCGACGTGGCCGGGCCCCGCTTCCCCTTCGCCCCGGAGGACGCGCTGCCGTTCATCAGCTCGGGGGCCGCCACGCTGGCCGACGCCGCCATCGCCTGCCACCGCCTCCGGCTCCTCCTGGAAGGCGTCATCGACGTGGCGGCGATGTCGTTCACCGCCGTGGGCGCCTCGGCCGAGCCGCTGGCGGCCGCCGTACAGGAGGCCCGCCCCCACCCCGGCCAGGCCGCCGTGGCCGCCCGCCTGCGCGGCCTGCTCACCCAGGAGCTGGCGACCCGCGTGCAGGACCCGTACGGCTACCGGGCCTTCGCCCAGGTGCACGGGGCCGCCGTGGACGCCCTCGACCGGGCCACCGCCGCCGTCGAGATCGACCTCAACGCCGCCGCCGAGAACCCCCTCATCGCCGGCTCCCTGGCCTGGCACAACGGCAACTTCCACTCGGCCCCGCTGGCGCTGGCGCTCGACGCGGCGCGTGCCGCGCTCGTACAGACGGCCCAGCTCAGCGCCGCTCGCCTGGCCACCCTCATGGACCCCGCCTACACCGGCCACCACCCCTTTCTCGCCGACCGCCCGGGGTCGTCGGGGGCGCTGATCCTGGAGTACGTGGCCCAGGATGCCCTGGCCGAGCTCCGGCTCCTCGCGACGCCGGTGACGACGGGCACGGCGGTGATCTCCCTGGGCACGGAGGACCACGCGGGCTTCGCGACCCAGGCGGCCCGCAACGCCCTGCGCTGCCTGGAGCCCCTGGAAATCGTCCTGGCCTGCGAACGCACCGCCGCCCTCCGGGCCCTCAACACCCCCACCGCGGACCGCCCCCTCACCGACGACCTCACCGCCTCCCGCCACGCCCTGACCCTCCACCCACCCCTCTGACCCCCCGAGTGCGCCCGCCCTCGGGGGTGCCCGCTCTCGGGTGCCCCCTAAGGGATGCGCACCGAGGCCGGGGAGGCGTCACGTCATGCGGGCGACCGATCCCCGCTCGCGAAGGGTGGGCTCCTGGACGACGCGCCGCCGCCGGGTCCCCCCGTCCGCCGCCGCCGAGATGAGGCGGACCGCGGCCTTGACGATCCCGTCGATGTCCCAATCGACGGTCGTGAGACCAGGCGTGAGCAGCCCGGACATCGGGTGATCGTCATACCCCATGACCGACACGTCGTCGGGCACGGCCAGCCCCAGCTCCTGAGCCGCGGCGTAAACCCCGTAGGCGATCGAGTCCGCGAAGCAGAACACCGCGCTCGGCCCCTGCCCCGCCAGCAGCTCCCGCGCCGCGGCGGTGGCCCCCGCCAGCCCGTGCGGGGCGGTGGCGACCACGATGTCCAGCCCCAGCCGGTCGGCCTCGGCGGTGACGTGCACGTCGGCGGGCCGGTCGGGAGTGCTGGCCCGGGTCGGGGTGAGGACGGCGATGCGGCGGTGGCCCAGCGCGCGCAGGTGCTCCAGCGCCAGCGTCACGCCGCGCCGGTTGTCGAAGACGACCTCCCCGGCCGTGCCCGCGATCGAGTCGCCGATCGCGACCACCGGCAGCGACTCGCACAGCTCGGGCCAGAACGCCGCCGCCGGATCGATCGGCTGGACGATCAGCCCGTCGACGCGCTGGTCGCGCAGCCGCTGGGCGAAGGCCCGCTCGCGGGCGGGATCCCCCACCGCGTCAAGGATCAGGGCATAGCGGTCTTTCTCCCGCAGCCCTCTGCTGATGCCGACCGCCAGGGACTGCTGCCACAGGTCCTCCAGCGAGCCGCACAGCAGGCCGATCATGCCGGTGCGCCCGCTGGCCAGGGCCCTGGCGATGGGGTCGGCCTCGTAGCCCAGCTCGGCGGCCGCCGCGCGTACGCGCTCCATGGTCTCCTCGGAAACCTGCAGGCCGCGCAGCGCGTACGAGACGGCTGCCGGTGACAGGCCTGTGGCCTGAGCCACCTCCCGGATCGTGGCTCTCTTGCGAGGCATTAAGCCAGCCTATTCGCTAGCGCCGACAGAACCGATTCCAGTCAGACGATTCGCGCTCCTCACCGCGCGTGCGCCGCCCCGGAACGCCGGGCCTGTCGGTGTTTCCGGCGGCGCCGGGCCCGTTGACAACGGCCTTGTGAAGCGGTTCACTGAACCGTATCACTGAAACGCTTCACAGCTCAGTGTCGCAAGGTGGCGCGGATTACCTGTAATATTAGTAGGGAATAGGGGAAGGAGGAGGCCGTGAGCATCGACGTCCATCAGCACGTCTGGACGCGCCCGCTCGTCGACGCCCTGCGCGCCCGCTCCTCCCCTCCCCACGTCGACGGCTGGACGTTGTTCCTCGACGACGAGCCCCCGTACGAGATCGACCCCCAGGACCTCGAGCACCGCGACACCACCGGCCTGGAGCTGGCGCTGGTGTCGCCGTCGAGCCCGCTCGGCATCGAGTTCCTGCCGCCGGAGGAGTCCTGGCCGGTCATCGACGCCTACCACGACGGCGCGCTCGCGCTGGGCGAGCCGTTCGGGGCCTGGGCGTCCACGTGCCTCAGCCGGCCCGACCCCGAGCGCCTGGCCCGGGACCTCGGCCGCGGCTTCGCGGGGCTGCAGATCCCCGCGACGGCCGTGCCCGACGACGGCCTGCTCGAGGTGCTCACGGACCTGGACCTTCCGCTGTTCGTCCACCCCGGCCCGGCCGCGAAAACCCCGGGCACGCCGCCCTGGTGGCCCGCCGTGGTGCCGTACGTCCAGCAGATGCACGCCGCGTGGCACTACTTCCACGCCGTCGTCCGCCCCAGGCACCCGGAGCTGCGCGTCTGCTTCGCCCTCCTCGCGGGGCTGGCCCCGCTGCACTCCGAGCGCCTGATCGCCAGGGGCGGCGGCAGCCGCGGCCTGGTCGATCCGAACTTCTTCGTGGAGACCTCCTCCTACGGCCCGCGGGCGATCGACGCGATCGTCCGCGAGCTGGGCATCGACGTCGTCGTCAACGGCTCCGACGCCCCTTACGCCACCGCACCCGAGCCCGGACTCGGCGCGGCCGCCGGCCACGCCATCCGGGTCGTCAACCCCCGTCGTCTACTCGCCAGAAGGGAGACTCGTAAGTGAGCACTACGCAGATCCAGGACGGGGGCACCTGTGCCCGGTTGCCCGAGCGCACGCTCGACCGACGCGAACTGCGCGACCTGGTGAACGAGCTGGCCGCCAATCCCGAGGAGTGGCGGGAGCAGGTGCAGTTCCCCGAGGACGGCGGCAGGCACTACGCCTCGCTCTACCGCGACGCGTACGTGGACGTCTGGCTGCTCTGCTGGCGCCCCGAGGACGACACCGGCTGGCACGACCACGACATCTCCTCCGGCGCCGTCCACGTGGTGCAGGGCGCGCTCCTGGAGTGCAACCCGCGCATCGGCGGCGAGCACCTGGAGACCGTGGTCACGGAGGGGCAGTCGTTCTCGTTCGGGCCCGACCACATCCACCGGCTCAACGGCGCGGTGGACGAAAGCGTCTCCATCCACGCCTACTCGCCGCCGCTGTGGCGGCTCGGCCAGTACTCCATCGACGGCACCGGCGTCATGCGCCGCGTCTCGGTGAGCTACGCCGACGAGCTCAGGCCGCTGGACGACGCGGTGGTGGCCTGAGCACGCAGCAGCTTCCGCAGGGCTCGACATCGGGCAGTGTGATCCACAGGCAGCAGGTCCTGCGGAAGTAGCCGTCGCCGACGGGCTCGATCAGCCCGTCGACCGGCGGGCCGATCTCCTTCAGCAGCCGCATGTAGTCGCCCGGCACGATCGACGTCAGCGGATGGGCGAGCGCCTCGGCCGTGGATCCCCACAGCGTCCGCTCGCCCACCTTCGCGATCGCCCCGACGGCCCGCACCAGCGGCGCCTGCGACTCGGCGAGCGCCTCGCGGATCGCGGCGGCCCCTTCGGACCAGCTCACCCGCGTGGCCGCGATCGTCACCCCGGCGTCCGACACCTTGAAGTACGTGTCCGCCGGCCGCATGATCGGCACCCGCCCGTCCAGCGCCCAGCCGAGCGCCATGGGCATGGTGTGCCAGTAGCCGTACGTCTTCCAGAACAGCGCCGCGCCGACATGGCGTGGCGCGTTCCAGCGCGCGGCCGTCTCGTCGATCAGCCCGAGCAGCGCCGCGTACGGCTCCCGCAGCAGCTCGGCGACCGGCGTCCAGCTGCCGTCGGGCTCGATGACCAGGCGCGGCTCGACGCCCAGCACCCCGCCACGCGCGTCGGCGACCCGCTGGAGCGTCTCGGTCAGCACCCTGAACCCCCTAAAGGTTAGCCTTACCTAAGGTAGCAGGCCGCCCCGCGAACCACCCAGCCGCGATCTGCACCACGAGCACCCCCAGCCCCGCCAGCAGCGGCACCGTCCAGCCGCCGGAGACCTCCCTGAGGAACCCGAACAGCAACGGCCCCACCGCCGCGATCCCGTACCCCACGGACTGCGCCACGGCCGACAGCGCGGTCACGGTGGCCGGATCGGCGGGCCGCAGCGCGATGATCAGCAGTGCCAGAGCGAACGAGGCCCCCTGGCCGATCCCCAGCACGATCATCCACAGCCAGGGCGCGGCCGTGGGGGCCAGCAGCATGCCGAGGTAGCCGAGCACGGTCAGCACCCCCGCTCCGACCACGTACGGCACCTGCGAGGCCCGCCGGCCCGCCAGGACGGGGATCGCCAGCGAGGTGCCGACCTGGACCAGGTTCGTCAGGCTGAGCAGGTAGCCGGCCTGGTCGGCGGGGAGTCCGGCCTCCAGGAAGATCGTCGGCAGCCAGGCCAGCATGACGTAGAAGGTGAGCGACTGCAGGCCCATGAGGGCGGTCACGGACCAGGTCACGGGGCTCCTGAGCACCACTCCGAACGGCCTGGGCCCGTTCTGCGCCCCGCTCTGCTTGCGCAGCGCCTGGGGCAGCCAGAGCAGCGCGGCCAGCAGGGCGGGCACGGCGAGCAGCGCGGAGACGCCGCGCCAGCCGTACCCGGTGGCGTGCTCGATGGGGACGACCAGCCCGGAGGCGAGGGTGGCGCCGGCCACCACCGCGGCGACGTAGACGCCGGTCAGCAGGTTGACCCGGGTGGGGAAGTGCTCCTTGACGACGGCGGGCATGGAGACGTTCATGACGGCGATCGCCGTGGCGGCCAGGGCGGAGCCGAGGTAGAGCACGGGCGCGCCGCCGAGGCCGCGCAGCGTCACGCCCGCCGCGATGACCAGCAGTCCGGCCAGCAGCGTGCGGTCGAGCCCGAAGCGCCGCGCGAGCAGCGGCGTGACCGGCCCGAACACGCCGAGGCAGACCACCATGACCGTGGTGACGGCGCCGCCGCCGGCGGGCGACAGGCCCACGTCCTTCATGATCTCGTCGAGGAGCGGGGAGACCCCCGCGATGGCGGGGCGCAGGTTGAGCGCGGCCAGCACGAACCCGGTGACCAGCACGGCAGATCTCAACGACATAGGGCACCACTCTCGCATAACCCCTGACAACGTTGTCTGCCTGGTCCAGGTGAGGAATGATCCTGGCGTGAGACCGACGATGAAGGACGTCGCCTCGGCGGCGGGCGTGGCGCTCAAGACCGTCTCGCGCGTCGTGAACGGCGAGCCCGGCGTCCACCCGGCCACCGCCGAGCGGGTGCGCGCGGCCATCGAGCGGCTGGGCTACAGCCGCAACGAGAGCGCGGCGGTGCTGCGCAGGGGCAGGACCGCCACGGTCGGGCTGGTCATCGAGGACGTGGCGGACCCGTTCTACTCGGGTCTGAGCCGGGCCGTCGAGGACGTCGTCATCGAGCACGGCTGCCTGCTGCTGAGCGGGTCGTCGAGCGAGGAGCCGCTCAGGGAGCGCGAGCTGGTCGAGACGTTCTGCGCGCGCCGCGTGGACGGGCTGATCATGGTGCCCGCCGGCGAGGACCACACGTACCTGCGGCCCGAGCTGGAAGCCGGCACGCCGGTGGTGTTCGCCGACCGGCCGCCGGGAGCGGGGATCGACGTGGACACGGTGCTCGCCGACAACCTGGGCGGCACCGGGGAGGCGATCCGCCACCTCATGGGCCACGGCCACCGCAGGATCGCCTTCCTCGGGGACGCCCCGGGGATCTTCACCGCGGCCGAGCGGCTCAACGGCTACCGGCAGGCGCTCGGAGGGTTGTTCGACGAGCGGCTGGTGTCGATGCGGCCGCCCTCGCTGGAGGGCGTACGCGCCGACCTGGCCCGCATGTTCGCCCTGGACGATCCGCCCTCCGCGCTGTTCACCGGCAACGGCCGCTACACCGTGACGGCGCTGCGCGCGCTGGCGGGGCGCAGGGTGGCGCTGGTGGGGTTCGACGACTTCGAGCTGGCCGACCTGCTGACCCCTGGGGTGAGCGTGGTGGCGCAGGACCCCGCGTGGATGGGGCGGGTGGCGGCCGAGCTGCTCTTCCGCCGCCTGCGCGGCGACACGGGCCCGCCGGAGCACATCGAGCTGCCGGTACGGCTCATCGCCCGCGGCTCCGGCGAGCTCCCCCCACCGGGCTGACCGGTCAGGCGACCCGCTCGTCCACGCCCACGGCGCCCACGCCGCTGGTGAAGATGCCGCCGCAGTATCCCCGGGACTCCCCCGACGCGCCGGGCGCGAGCGTCACCCACTCGCCCACGACGTCCGGCGCCCGGCCGCAGACCACCACGGCCCGGAACCTCCAGGTCTGGCCCGTGGGGTTGGTGCAGGACGCGATGCCGAGGTCTCGGTCCTGCGCGTGCACGTAGGTGTCGCAGCGCAGGACCGTGGCCGCCGCCACGGCGGGCGGCGCCATGTTCCCGACCACCAGGCCGACGGCCACCGCGACGTACATCCCCTTGGACATTGCCTCTCCCCTGTCCCCCGTATTACTGTGCGCAGCCGATCGTAAGCGCAGAGTAGTAGTCCTGTCTGGAGAACCTCATGGCGGCTAGCCTTTCCAGCGGAGGACGCGGCAGTGGCCCCCGGGGACATCACCGCCTATAGTCGTTTGCGCATCGGTTCAGCAAAAATGTTCACAGGAGCGCGCGCATGAATGCCGCCGACGTCGCACCCGAGACGCAGGCCAGGTTCCCGCTTGAGCTGATGTACGCGGCGGCCCAGCAGTACTACATCGAGGAGGCCACGCAGGGCGACATCGCCCAGCGGCTCGGCGTCTCCAGGGCGACCGTGAGCCGGCTGCTCACCGAGGCCCGCAAGCAGGGCATCGTCGAGATCAAGGTGCACCGGCCGGCCGCGCTCGCGGACGGCCCGCTGGCCGCCGAGGTGGCCGAGGCGCTCGACCTGGAGCGCGTCTACCTGGTCCCCAAGGTCAGCGGCCCCACCCTGGGCCCGTGGCTGGCGCCCGCCGTGACCCGCGCGCTGGCGGCGGTCGGGCTGGAGTCCGGCGACGTCGTGCTCGTCTCGTCCGGCACCACGGTCTACGAGTGCGCCCGCGAAGGGCTCGGCCAGTACCCGGGCGTCACGATCGCGCCCGCCGTGGGCGGCCAGGAGGAGCCGCAACCCTGGTTCCAGACCAACGAGACCACCCGCATCCTGGCCGAACGCGCCGGCGGCGTGCCCGCCTACCTCTACGCGCCCGCGCTGCCCGGCCCCGAGCTGTTCTACTCGCTGCAGCACGAGCCGTCCGTACGCCGGGTCATGGACCTGTGGGCGCACGCCAAGTGCGCCGTCGTCGGCGTCGGCTCGGCCCCGCTGATGCGGCAGATGACGCCCTCCCTCATGCCGCGCGACGCCGACAGCCTGCGCCAGGCCGTGGGCGACGTGTGCATGCGCGTCTACGACCGCGACGGCGAGCCCGTCACGTACCCGGGCAGCGAGCGCCTGGTCGCCACGAAGCCGGAGGAGCTGCGCCGCATCCCCGCCACGATCGCGGTCGCGGTGGGCGCCGAGAAGGTGCTGTCCATCGTCGCGGGCGCCAAGGGCGGCTACTTCAACCAGCTCGTCACGGATGTCCCGACGGCAGAGGGCCTGGTGGCCGCCGCTCGCCAGCTCTGAACATTTTTGCTGGACAAAGTTTCAGCACCCGCGCTACCGTGAGCCGCACCACAGGATGTGCCTGGTTGTGAGGGGCATTGTCCTGTTTCGGGGGCAGTGCGTCATAGATCCCGGTAGCAAGTGAGGAACGAAACCCGTGAACAGAGCTAAGATGCGGACCTCCGCGTTCGCCGCAGCAGCAGTGCTCGCAGGCTCGGTGCTGGCCGCGTGCGGCTCCGGCTCCGGCTCGACCGGCGGGGACACCAGCGGCGGCGGCAGCGGCGCCGTCCAGAACGCCAAGGTCGCCTTCCTCATGCCCGACCTCGCCTCCACCCGGTACGAATTGGCGGACAAGCCGCTGTTCGAGGCCAAGATGAAGCAGCTCTGCCCGACCTGCCAGGTCATCTACCAGAACGCCGACTCCGACGCCGCCAAGCAGCAGCAACAGGCCAACTCCGCGCTCGCCCAGGGCGTCAAGGCCATCGTGATCGACCCGGTCGACTCCGCCGCCGCGGCCACCATCGTCAAGTCGGCCCAGGCGCAGCAGGTGCCGGTCATCGCCTACGACCGGCCGATCCCGGCCACGCCCGCCGATTACTACATCTCGTTCGACAACGAGAAGATCGGCTCCATGATCGCCCAGTCCCTGGTCGACCACCTGAAGAAGGAGAACGCCAAGGGCGGGATCCTCCAGGTCAACGGCTCGCCCACGGACGCGGCGGCCGGTCTGATCAAGAAGGGCATCCACAGCGCGGTCGACCCGAGCGGGTTCAAGGTGCTGGCCGAGTACGACACCCCCGACTGGCAGCCGGAGAAGGCCCAGACCTGGGTCAGCGGCCAGATCACCCAGTTCAAGGACCAGATCGTCGGCGTGGTCGCGGCCAACGACGGCACCGGCGGCGGCTCGATCGCCGCGTTCAAGGCCGCGGGCGTGAAGGTGCCGCCGATCACCGGCAACGACGCCGAGCTGGCCGCCGCCCAGCGCATCATCGCGGGCGACCAGTACAACACGATCTCCAAGCCGATCAAGATCGTGGCCGAGGCCTCCGCGAACGTGGCGTGGGAGTTCATGCAGGGCAAGAAGCCCGCGGGCAAGGCCACGCTCTACAACACCCCGTCGGAGCTGTTCGTGCCCACGGTGGTGACCAAGGAGAACATCAAGGAAGTGCTGTTCGACAGCGGCATCATGAAGGCCGCCGACGCCTGCACCGGTGAGTACGCCAAGGGCTGCGGCGAGCTCGGAATCAAGTGATGAGCGTCCTCTCTCTGCGCGGGATCAGCAAGACCTTCGGCGCGGTGGCGGCGCTGACCGACATCGAGCTCGACGTCGCCGCCGGCCAGGTCGTCGCGGTCGTGGGAGACAACGGCGCGGGAAAGTCGACCCTGGTCAAGATCCTCTCGGGCGTGCACCCGCCGGACGGCGGCACGATCACGTTCGAGGGGAACGAGGTCCACATCCCCACCCCGGCCGCCGCGCACAAGCTCGGCATCGCCACGGTCTTCCAGGACCTGGCGCTCTGCGAGAACCTCAACGTGATCCAGAACCTGTTCCTCGGCCAGGAGATCCGCCCGCTGCGCCTCAACGACGTGGCCATGGAGACCCGCTCGTGGGAGCTGCTCCGCCAGCTGTCCGCCAAGATCCCGAGCGTACGGGTACCGGTCGCGGCGCTGTCGGGCGGCCAGCGGCAGACGGTGGCCATCGCCCGGTCGCTGCTCGGCGACCCGAAGGTCATCATCCTCGACGAGCCCACCGCCGCGCTGGGCGTGGCGCAGACGGCCGAGGTGCTCAACCTGGTCGAGCGGCTGCGCGAGAACGGCCTGGGCGTCATCATGATCAGCCACAACATGGCCGACGTGAAGGCCGTCGCCGACACCGTCGCCGTGCTGCGGCTCGGCCGCAACAACGGCGTGTTCGACGTGGACCAGGTCTCCACCGAGGACATCATCGCCGCCATCACCGGCGCCACCGACAATGTGGTCTCCAGGCGGGCGCAGAGAGGGAACGGCTCATGAGCGCAGTGACGACCGACCGCCAGGACGAGCGGCTGCAGGACCGCGACGGCCTGCGCGGCGCGCTCGCCGACGTGATCGAGCGGGCCCGCGGCGGCGACCTGGGCGTCATCCCCGTCGTGGTCGGGCTCGTGGTCATCTGGACGGTGCTGCAGGTCCTGAACCCGATCTTCCTGTCCAGCGCGAACCTGGTGAACCTCACCCTGGAGTCCGCCGCCGTCGGCATCATCTCGCTCGGCATCGTCTGCGTGCTGCTGGTGGGCCAGATCGACCTGTCCGTCGGCTCGGTCAGCGGGCTGTCGGGAGCGGTGCTCGCGGTGCTGTTCGTGGGCCAGGGGCTGCCGGTCTGGCTGGCCATCGCCGCGGCGGTGATCATGGGCGCGGTCGTCGGCTGGCTGTACGGCCAGCTGTTCAACCGGTTCGGGGTACCGAGCTTCGTGATCACGCTGGCCGGCCTGCTCGCCTTCCTCGGGCTCCAGCTGTACGTGCTGGGCACCAAGGGGTCGATCAACCTGCCCTTCGACTCGGGCCTGGTGAACTTCGCGCAGCTCGACTTCGTGCCGGCCTGGCTGTCGTACACGTTCGCGGTCGTCGCGGCCGTCTGGCTGTTCGTCACCGGATACCTGCACGCGCAGGAGCGGCGCAAGGCCGGGCTGTCGGCCAGGAGCGTGTCCACGCTGGCCGTCAGAAGCGCGGCGCTGCTGGTCGTGCTGGCCTTCGTGGTCTGGTACCTGGGCCAGACGCGCGGCGTGGGCTGGATGTTCGTCTTCTTCGTGGCGCTCGTGCTGATCATGCACTACCTGCTGTCGCGGACGAAGTGGGGCCGGGCCGTCTACGCCGTCGGCGGCAACGTGGAGGCCGCCCGCCGGGCCGGCATCAACGTCAGGGCCGTCTACACCTCGGTGTTCGTGCTCTGCTCGACGTTCGCCGCGGTCGGCGGCATCCTGGCCGCGGCGAGGCTCGCGGCGGCCAACCAGTCCAGCGGCGGCGGCGACGTCAACCTCAACGCCATCGCGGCGGCCGTGATCGGCGGGACGAGCCTGTTCGGCGGGCGCGGCACCGCGTTCGGCGCGCTGCTCGGGATCATCGTCATCCAGTCCATCTCCAGCGGCCTGACCCTGCTCAACCTCGACTCGTCGATCAGGTTCGTGGTCACCGGAGCTGTGCTGCTGCTCGCCGTGATCGTCGACTCCGTGTCGCGCCGGTCGAGGACCTCCCACGGCAGGGCCTGATGGCGATCATCTGCGTTGACGCGGGCACCACGGTCATCAAGGCGGTCGGGTACGACGCCGAAGGCGCGGAGGCGTTCGTCGCCCGGCGGGAGACCGTGGTCTCCAGACCCCTGCCCGGCCACGCCGAGCAGGACATGAACGCCGTCTGGGACGCGGTCGCCGCCACCGTGCGCGAGGTCGCCGCCCAGGTGGACGGGGTCGACTTCGTGGCCGTGACCGCCCAGGGCGACGGCTGCTGGCTGGTCGGCCCGGACGGCGAGCCGACCGGCCCCGCGATCCTCTGGAACGACGCCAGGGCGGCCTCGGCCGTGGACGGCTGGACCCGCTCCGGGACCGCGGCCGAGGCGTTCCGGCTCAACGGCTCGTCGGCCGCCTCCGGGCTGCCGCACGCGATCCTGACCTGGCTGCGCGCGAACGACCCCGGGCGGCTGGAGCGGTCGAGCGCCATGCTCACCTGCGGCGGCTGGATCTTCGCGCGGATGACCGGGGAGCTGGCGGCCGACGAGTCCGACGCCTCCGCGCCGTTCATGGACCTGCGGGCGCGGGCGTACTCCCCCGCGCTGCTGGCCCTCTTCGGCACGGAGTGGGCCGAGCGGCTGTTGCCCCCGATCCGCTCCGGCCACGTCGCCGAGCTGTCCGGGGACGCGGCCTCCGCGCTGGGGCTGCCCGCCGGGACACCCGTCGTGATGGCCCCGTACGACATCGCCGCCACGGCGCTGGGCGCGGGCGCGGTGCGGGCCGGGCAGGCGTGCGGCATCCTCGGCACCACGCTCTGCACCGAGGTCATCGTCGACTCGGCCGACCTGGAAGGCGAGCCGATCGGGATCACGATCGCGCTGACCGGCGGCTACCTGCGGGCCTTCCCCACGTTCGCGGGCACCGAGGTGGTGCAGTGGACATGCCGCATGATGGGGCTGAGCGGCCCGGCCGAGCTGGGCGACCTGGCCCTGCTGAGCGAGCCGGGCGCGCGCGGGCTGACATTCCTGCCGTATATGTCGCCCGCCGGTGAGCGGGCGCCGTTCTCGGACCCGCTGGCCAGAGGGTCGCTGCTGGGCATGTCGTTCGAGCACGGCCGCCCGGACGTGGCGCGGGCGGTGCTCGAGGGGCTGACGATGGTCATCCGCGACTGCCTTGCCGCCACCGGCGCCGCGCCCACGGAGCTGCGCGTGTGCGGGGGCGGTTCGAACAGCACCGCCTGGCTCCAGCTGATCGCCGATGTCACCGGCCTGCCCGTGCGCCGCCCGGCCGACACCGAGGTGGGCGCGCGGGGCGCGTACCTGGTGGGGCTGGCCGCCACCGCCGCCGCCCCGTCCATCGCGGCGGCCGCCTCGGAGCATGTACGGCTGCGCGACGCGCTCGAACCCAACCCCGCCCGCCAGGCGTTGTACGACCGGCTGTTCGACGACTTCTTGACCCTGCGCCAGGCGAACGCGGTCTCCTGGCCGCTGCTGGCCGAGATGAGGGGCCGTACATGAGTGTCTGGATCGGCATCGATCTCGGGACCCAGAGCGTGCGCGCGATGGCCGTCTCCGGGGACGGGCAGGTGGTCGGCACGGCCGGCCGGCCGCTGACCAGCCACCGCGACGGGCCCCGCCACGAGCAGGACCCCGAGCAGTGGTGGCGCGAGCTGGCCGCCGCCACCCGCGAGGCGCTGCGCGACGTGCCTCCCGAGCAGGTCGCGGGCGTGGCCGTGGCCGCCACATCTGGAACGATCCTGCTCACCGGCCCTGACGGCCGGGCGCTGACGCCCGCGCTCATGTACGACGACCGGCGCGCCGACGCCGGGCGCGCCAACGAGGCGGGCGCCCGCGTCTGGGAGCGGCTCGGCTACCGGCGCATGCAGCCCAACTGGGCGCTGCCCAAGCTCCTGTGGCTGCTCCAGGACGCGCCCGCCGGAGCGCGGCTGGCGCACCAGAACGACTTCGTCAACCGGCGCCTCGTCGGCCACGAGGTGGCCACCGACCTCAGCAACGCGCTCAAGACCGGCGTGGACCTCATCGAGGAGCGCTGGCCGTCCGAGGTGCTGGACTCCCTGGACGTGCCGGCGGAAATGCTCCCCGAGGTCGTACGGCCCGGCACCTGCCTGGGCGTGGTCTGCGCGGCCGCCGCCGAGGAGACCGGCATCCCCGCGGGCACGCCCGTGATCGCCGGGACCACCGACGGGTGCGCGGCCCAGCTCGGCGCGGGCGCCACCCGGGTCGGGAGCTGGAACTCGGTGCTCGGCACGACGCTGGTGCTCAAGGGTGTGACGAAGGAGCTGATCCACGACCCGCTCGGCGTCGTCTACTCGCACCGCGCTCCGGACGGCTCGTGGCTGCCGGGCGGCGCGTCGAGCACCGGCGCCGGCGTGCTCTCCCGCGACCTGCCCGGCCGCGACCTCGACGCGCTGAGCGCCCAGGCCGCCGCCCGCCCGGGCCCGCCCGCGAGCGTCACGTACCCGCTGGTCTCGCGGGGCGAGCGCTTCCCGTTCGACGCGCCCGGCGCTGAGGGGTTCACGCTCGGCAGCCCGGCCGACGACGTCGAGCGCTACACGGCGATCCTGCTCGGCGCTGCCTTCGTCGAGCGCCTCTGCTTCGACTACCTCGACCTCCTCGGCGCGCCCGTGGACGGCGAGATCATCCTGACCGGCGGCGCCACCCGCAGCGCGTACTGGACCCGGCTCAGGGCGGACGTCCTGGGACGTCCGGTGACGCTGCGGGAGAACGCCGAGCCCGCCCTGGGCATGGCCGTCCTGGCGGGCGGCGACCCCGGCCGGATGATCAGGACCCGCGCGGTCGTCGACCCGTCGGGAGCCGACTTCACGGAGCCCTACCTGCGCTTCGTCACCGAGCTGGAAGGGCGCGGCTGGCTCGACCCGGCCGCCGCCCGGCACGCACGCGAGAGGACCGCCCGATGACCGACCTCGTCCTGGTCCGCCACGGCGAGACCGTCTGGCACGCCGAGAACCGCTACGCGGGGATCAGCGACATCGAGCTGACCCCGCGCGGCCACGCCCAGGCCGCCCAGCTGGCCGAGTGGGCAGGTCAGGCGGGCCTGGCGGCCGTGTGGGCCTCCACCCTCAGCCGGGCCCGGATCACCGCCGCGTCCGCCGCCGACCAGGCGAAGGTGGAGCTCCGGACCGACCCGAGGCTGCGCGAGCTGGACTTCGGCGAGGGAGAGGGCCTGACCTCGGCCGAGATGGCGGCCCGCTTCCCCGAGGCCCGCGCCGCGTTCGAGTCCGACCCCGCCGCGCACCCGCTGCCCGGCAGCGAGGACCCGAGCCTGGCCGCCGACCGGTTCGTGGCCGCCCTCGACGACATCGCCGCCGCACACCCCGACGGGCGCGTGCTGGTGGTCGCGCACACGACCGCCATCAGGCTCGCCCTGTGCCGCCTGATCGGGGTGCCGCTCGGCGAGTACCGGCGGCTGTTCCCGCGTCTGGACAACTGTGCCCTGACCGAGCTGCGCCTGCGCACCGGGCGGCGGGCCGCGATGCTGCAGTACAACTCCCCGATTGGAGCCGTTCGTTGACCATCCGTGTGCTTGCCGCGGGCGACCACTTCGTCCAGAACCGCCTGCTCATCGACGCGCTCAGGCGCGAGGTCCCCGGCGAGTTGGACATCAGCGAGCTGACGCTGCCGTGGCCGGTCGAGCCGTTCGGCCGGGTGGGTGAGGTGGACGAGGCCTCGGACGTGGAGGACGAGCTGATCGAGGCGCTACGCGGCGTCGAGGTCTGCGTGACCCAGATGGCCCCTTTGACCAAGCGTGTCCTGGATGCCTCTCCCGACCTGCGGCTGTTCTGCGTGAGCCGGGGCGGGCCCGTCAACGCCAACCTGGAGGCGGCCACGGCGGCGGGCGTGGCGGTGACGTTCGCGCCGGGCCGCAACGCGGTGGCCACCGCCGAGCACACCCTGGCCATGCTGCTGGCCGCCACCCGCCGGATCCCCCAGACGCACGGCGACCTGGCGGGGGGCGTGTGGCGGGGCGACTACTACATGTACGACAACGTCGGCCCCGAGCTGGACGGCAACACGGTCGGCCTGGTCGGCTACGGCGCCATCGGCCGCCGCGTGGCCCGCATGCTCGAAGGCTTCGGCGCGGAGGTCCTGGTCTATGACCCGTACGTGGACGTGCCCGGCCGGGTGGAGCTGGACGAGCTGCTCCGGCGCTCCCATTTCGTCTCCCTGCACGCCCGCGCCACCCCCGAGACCAATGGCATGATCGGCGCGGCCGAGATCGCCGCCATGCCGCGCGGCTCGGTCCTGGTCAACTGCGCCAGGGGCGCGCTGGTCGACTACGACGCCGTGTGCGACGCGCTGGACTCGGGCCACCTGTTCGGGGCTGCCATGGACGTCTTCCCGGAGGAGCCCATCCCGGCCGGCTCGCGCCTGCTCACGACCCCGAACCTGATCATGACTCCGCACCTGGCCGGGGCCAGCAAGCAGACGGCCATGAAGGCGGCCTCGATCGTGGCCGCCGACGTGGCCCGTTACGTACGCGGCGAGCCTCTGTCCCACGTGGCTACCCCTTGAGCGCCCCCGCCATCAGCCCGCGCATGAAGAACCTGCCCAGCAGGACGTAGATCAGCATCGTCGGGATCGACGACAGGATGGCCGCCGCCATCTGCTGGCTGTACGGAGTGGCCTGCGCACCGGCGATGTTGTTCAGCATCACGGTCGTGGGCCAGCTCGTCGGCCCGGTCAGGAAGACGGCGAACAGGAAGTCGTTCCAGAGCGAGGTGAACTGCCAGATGACGACCACCGCGATCGCGGGCGCCGACACCGGCAGCACCACCGACCAGTACGCCCTCAGCATGCCCGCCCCGTCCACCCGGGAGGCCTCGATCAGCTCGTCGGGGATCGTGACGTAGTAGTTGCGGAAGATCAGCGTGCAGATCGGGATGCCGTACACGACGTGGGCCAGCACCAGCCCGGGGATGCCGCCGTAGAAGACGCCCTGCAGCCCGGTCAGCTCGTTCAGCCCCACGAGCAGCTGCACCAGCGGGATCATGACCCCCTGGTACGGGATGAACATGCCGAACAGGAACAACGTGAACAGCACGTCCGCCCCGGGGAAGCGCCACTTGGACAGCACGTACCCGTTCATGGACCCGAGCGCGCACGACAGCAGCGAGCCCGGCACGGCCAGCAGCACGCTGTTCCACAGGCCGGGGGCCAGCTTCTCCCAGGCCACCTGCCACGCCTCGGTCGTCCACGTCCGCGGCAGGTTCCACGCCTGGCCGGGGTCGGCCTCCGTGAGCGGCTTGAAGCTGGTGACCAGCAGCACGTAGATGGGGATCAGGAAGATCACCACGAAGAGGATCAGCAGCCCGAAGCGCAGCCAGGGGAAGGCCGCCCGGCGCGTGGCCACCGCCGTCATGAGCGCCTCTCCTTACGCACGGACCAGATCAGGTACGGGATCACGAAGATCGCCACGCTCAGCACGATGTACGACGCGATCGTGGCGCCCTTGGCCGGGTCGTGCGAGTCGAACACCGCCACCCACATGAACACCGCGGGCACGTCCGTGATGATCTGCTTGCCCGACACCGCCACGATCAGGTCGAACACCTTGAGCGAGATGTGTCCCAGGATGATCAGCGCGGACAGGGTGACCGGCCGGAGCAGGGGCAGCACCACGTGCCGGTAGACACCCCACTCGGTGCAGCCGTCCACCCGCGCGGCCTCCCGCAGTTCCTCGGGCACGCCGCGGAAGCCCGCCAAAAACAGCGCCATGACATATCCGGACATCTGCCAGATAGCGGGGATCGCCATCGCGGCCATCCCCCAGTCCGGATCCCTGAACCACTGCCACTGCGGCAGCCCGATCCAGTCGAACAGCCTGTTCAGGCCGACCGCCCGCTCCCCCGTCCCCGAGTTCATCAGCCACCGCCACACGATGCCGGTCGCGACGAACGAGATGGCCATCGGGAACAGGTAGATCGCCCGGAACGTCCCCTCGCCCCTGATCCCCTTCTCCATGAGGAACGCCAGCAGCCACCCGAGCAGGAGCGCGCCCAGCACGAACGCGACCGTGAAGACGATCGCGTGGTTCACCGAGAGGTGCCATCGCGGCTGGTCCCAGATGTCGATGAAGTTCCGCAGCCCCACGAACTTCCCCTCGGACACCTCATCGTGCTTGTCCGTCATGGCCAGCCGGAAGTTCCAGCCGAGCATGCCGTACACGAAGACGCCGATCAGGATGATCGACGGCGTGACGAGGAGGAGTCCGGGCAGCCACGTGCGTGCCCGCCTCACAAGCATTCCCTCCCACGGACCCGGGGGGGGGCGGGGGGGGCCCCCCGGCCCCCGCCAGAAGGGGGGTTGTTGTGGAGGCGGCGCGGGCCCCCCCCGGCCGCCCCCCCACACCACCAACCCCCCCCCCCGCCCCCGGGGGGCGCGGGCGGCCCCCCCCCGGACCTCGCTACTGAGCGTTGGACTTGGCCGCGTCGGCGAGCCCCTGCTGCAGGGCCTTGACGTCCTTGCTGCCGATGAACAGGCCGACCGACTCGGTGATCGCCGCCAGCCACGGCTGGTTGACCGAGACGCCGTGCTGGATCGACCCGGCGAGCTTGTTGCTCGACCAGTCCTTCAGCGCGTCGGCCAGGTAGTCGGTGTAGAGGGCCTGGTCGGCGTCCTTGCGGGCGGGGATGGAGCCCTTCTTGGGGTTGAAGGCGTCCTGGCCCTCCTTGCTGGCCGCGACCTTCAGCCAGGCGATGGCCCCATCACGGTTCTTCGCGCCCTTGGGGAGGGTGAAGCTGTCGGACAGCCACATGTACGTGCCCTCGGTCCCGGGAGCCGGCGCCCAGTCGAAGTCCGTCTTCGACTTCTTGCCCAGGCCGCCCTCCGGCGGGTTGTGGAAGTAGCCGTACGCCCAGTCGCCCATGATGTTGAACGCGGCCTCGCCGTCGGCGACCTGCTTGGCGGCCGGCTGCCAGTCGTCCTGCGGGTCGCCCGCGTACGACATGATCTTGGCGAAGCTCTCCAGCGCCTTGGTCACCTGCGGGCTGTTCCAGTCGGCGCCCGGCTTGAACAGCGCGTTGTAGGCGTCGGTGCCCATCGAGCCGAGCAGGACGTTCTCCATCAGGTGGGTGACGGTCCACTCGGAGCCGATCGACAGCGGGATCTTGCCCTTGGCCTTGACCTTCTCCAGGTCCGCGATGAACTCGTCGATCGTCTTGGGCGCGGCGGCCACGCCGGCGTCCTTGAGCACCGCGGGGTTGAACCACAGCACGTTGGACCGGTGGATGTTCACCGGCACCGAGTAGATCTTGCCGTCGACGCTGATCTGATCGACGAGCTGCGTGGGGAAGACGTCCTTCAGCTTCAGCTCGTCGTACAGGAAGGTCAGGTCCTCAAGGTTGCCGGCCTTGATGTAGCCCTGCAATTCGGCGCCCGCGTGGCCCTGGAAGGTGTCGGGCGGGGTGCTGGCCTGGAGCTTCGACTGGAGCAGCGCCTTGGCCTTGTCACCGGAGCCGCCCGCCACGGCGGCGTCGAAGAAGGTGTAGTTCGGATTCTGCTGCTCGAAGATCTTCTTCATCGCCTGGAGGCCGTCGGCCTCGCCGGGGCCCGTCCACCAGGAGAAGACCTCAACCTGTTTCTTCTCTCCGCCGCCGCCACTGGCGGCCGGAGACTGGGACGACTGCCCGCCTCCGCCGCCACCGCAGGCCGCCAGGCTCAACGCGCTCACGATCGAGATCGAGACGGTCGCTAACCACCGTCGCATCGCACACCATCCCTTCGAAGCCCCCGAAGTTGGTGATTTGACAACGTTGTCAACCAACGGCCATCTACCCACTTCCCGCCGCGCGGCGTCAAGGGATGGGCGGATAACAGCTCCGCATACTCAGCGGACGCGCTCGAGCCCGCCGTCGGGGTTCGTCACCACCGTGACGCTGAAGTCGTAGCTCGTGCCGGGCGGATCGCCGCCGCCCGCGGCCACCACCAGCGCGCCCTTGGACACGCCCAGGCAGACCAGGACGACCAGGTCGCACCGGCTGTCGGGCGGCCACGTGGTCAGCACGACGTCGGACTCGGCCAGGCCCACGGGCAGGTCGAGCTCCGCCATCCTGGACAGCAGGTCGGCGTGGGACATCCGGCGGCCGTCCGCCGTCAGCAGCGCGTCCTGGCGCTTGGCGTCGAGCGCGGGCAGCGGGGTGGGCTCCAGCGTGAGCAGGCAGCGGAAGTCGATCGTGTCGAGCGCCGTGCCCAGCGAGACGACCTGGCGCACCCGGGACTCGTCGGCCGCCCGCACCGCCGTCTCCGCCAGGTCGGGGGTGGTGATCAAGGTGCGCGCGTCGCACTCGCGCAGCCACGCGGCCATCTCCCCGGCGCCGAGCGCGGGATCGATCGGCGCCGCCACGCCGCCCGCCGCGAGCACGGTGTGCACGGCCAGCGTCTGCGCGCCGGCCGTCGAGACGTGCACGCCCACCACCTGGTCGCGCCGCGCGCCCCTGCGTACGAGCCCCGAGGCCGCCCTGGTCACCTCGGTCACCAGCCTGCGGTAGCCGTAGACGTGGCCGCCGCGCAGATCGACGAGCGCCGGCCGCTCCCCGCGCTCGTACGCCTGGCGGAACACCTCGTGGATCACGGTCCCGGTGGTCGAGGCGGCAGGCTTCATGACCGCCAACGTACGGCCGCCGGGCATGCACAGCATCCACCGATCTATGTAGGCAGATGTGCATTCCCGCGGGCGGGCCCGAGCCCTGCGCGACTCGAGCCCGCTGCCACGCGCCCGGAACCGGACCTCCACCCCTCCGAGGAGGCCCAGCTCCGCGCGGACGCGTGACGTCCCCGATGGATCGGCCGCACCGCAAAGGGTGGAACGTCGGTGCGGCCGATCACACGTAGCAACGGTAGGTGTGCAGATGGGTGCCGCACATGCGCTGACATGGCCATTCGACGATGTAAACCGGCAGGCTCCGTGATGTGTAGAGAGGTACGCGGATCAGCGGCTCTCGATCACCCATGCGGCGATCTGTGTACGTGTGGAGAAGCCCAGCTTGGACAGAATGTTGGCCACGTGGCGGGCGGCGGTCGCCGGGCTGATGACCAGTTCGTCGGCGATGGCCCGGTTGCTGAGCCCTCTGGCGATCAGCTCGGCGATCTCGCGCTCCCTGACCGTGAGCCTGCTGTCCTGGCTGACCGGTACGACCGGCTCCGTGGGGCGTTCGGGCAGCGCGCCGTCCAGAGCGCACGCCACGGCCTGTTCGGCGGTCATCCCCGCGCCCTCGGCCCACAACATGCCGACCACGGCCTCGCCCAGCCCGGTCCGCGCCGGTCGCAGGACGTCCTCCGTACGCGCGTCCGGCTGGCGGCTGCGCAGCGCCACCGAGGCAGCGGCCAGCAGGACCGCGCGCCGGTGGTCGCCCTCGGCGGAGACCAGGACCGCCCACTCCTCCAGCCGCCTGGCGATGCCCGCGCGCAGCCCCGCGTCGCGGCTGAGCACCAGCGCCTCGGTGAACCTGGTCCTGGCCTCCACCGGGTCACCCTGGTCGAGCGCCACCTTGCCGAGCCCGGCCAGGCAGCTCACGATCTGCTGCCTGGCGTCCACGTGCCGCAGCAGGCTCAGCCCCGACTCGTAGTGCCGCTTCGCCGTCGGGAGGTCGCCCGAGCGCCTGGCGACCTGGGCGAGCCCGATGTGGGCGAAGGACCGGCCCACGTGGTTGTCGAGCCCCTCGTTGATCGCCAGCACCTCCTCGAACCCGCGCTGCGCCTCCCGCAGGCGGCCGTGGTGCAGGCCGAACTGCGCCCGGGTGCCCTGGGCCAGCGACTCCAGGATGAGGTCGCCGGAGCGCCTGGCCAGCTCCAGCGCGCGGGTCAGGGTCTCGGGCTCGCCGGTGAGCTGGGCCAGCACGATCGTGCCGACGGCCTCGCCGTACGCGTCGTCGACGGACCTGCACAGATCGAGCCCGGCGCGGGTGCACCACGTGGCCAGTTCGAGATCGCCCGCCGCCAGCGCCAGCTCGCCGCGCAGGATCGTGGCCTGACCGCGCAGCGCCGGCCGCATCTGCGGGACGTCGAGGGCCAGCAGCCGGTCGAGCCGCTCGGCCATGTCGAGCTTCCTGCCGCTGCCGACCAGCAGGTAACGCAGGTCGGTCAGCAGGCTCAACGCGGTCTCCGGCAGGCCGATGGCGACCGACCACTCGCAGGCCGAGCCGACCTCGACCTTGAGCGCGTCGAACAGGTTCACGTACCGCTCGATCACCGGCCACGACGTGCGCGCGCCCGGCGCGATCGCCTCCTTGAACCCGCTCGCCATCGCGGCCAGCGCCGTCAGGTGCCTGCGCCGCAGCTCCGTCTCCTCGCCGGACTCGGCGAGCTGCTCCAGCGCGTAATCCCGTACGGTCTCCAGCAGCCGGTAGCGCGCCTGACCGGCGATCTCGCCGTCGAGCGCGACCAGCGACTTGTCCACCAGATCGCACAACCGGAGCAGCACGTCCTCCTCGGGCAGCCCCGGCCCCGAGCAGACCGCCTCGGCCAGGTCGAGCGTCCACGAGGAGCGGAAGGCCGCCGTGCGGCGCAGCAGCAGCCGCTCCTGCGGGGAGAGCAGCCGGTAGCTCCAGTCCACCGCGGCCCTGAGCGTGCGGTGCCGGGCCGGAGCCGTACGCGCGCCGCCCGCGAGCAGCCTGAACCGGTCGTCCAGCCGCTCGACGAGCTGGCGGACGGACAGGACCCGCACCATGGCGGCGGCCAGCTCGATCGCCAGCGGCAGGCCGTCGAGCGCCTGGCACAGCTCCGTGACCAGCGGCCGGCTCTCGTCGGTCAGCTCGAAGTCGGGCCGGGCGGCGGTGGCCCTGGCCACGAACAGCCGCACGGCCTCGCTGTCCTCCCCACCCACCGACAGGGGCGGCACCCGCCACACGGTCTCGCCGGGCACGCGCAGCGGCTCCCTGCTGGTGGCCAGCACGGTGAGCCCCGGGCAGGCGCAGAGCAGGTCACGGCACAGCTCCGCGCACTCCCCGATCACCGGCTCGCAGTTGTCGAGCACCAGGAGCGCGCGCCGGCCCGCGATCGACTCGGCCAGGTCGCCCGCGATGCCGAGCGCGGCGGCGACGTACTCTCTCAGCTCGCCCTTCTCCAGGTCGGCCAGCTCGATCAGCCACACGCCGCCCGGGTGGTCGGGGCCCACCCTGGCCGCGAGCCGCATCGCCAGCCGGGTCTTCCCGATGCCGCCCGCGCCGCAGAGGGTCACGGCCCGGGAGACGCGCATCAGATGGGCGAGCTCATCTAGATCGGACTCCCGGCCCACGAACGCGTTCGGCTCGGCCGGCAGGTCGCTGAAGTCGGCGAATCGCAGCATCACTGTGAGTGTGTCACCAACTACGCCGCGCGCCCAGACATAATCGGTGGAGATCTGTCAGTGCCCGTGGGCACACTCAAGTCATGGTCGATGAGCCGCTCGAGCTCGGTGAGATCTCCTTCTCCGACTGGCACGCCCATCAGGACAAGCTGGCGGAGGTCGGTTTCCTGACCATCGCCAGGCGGCTGCCGTCACTCGTGACACAGGCGATGCGCATGGCCTGGCAGGCCGGTCGGCGCGACACCCTCGCCACGATCACGCTCAACCTCCTCGGCGGCGTCTTCACGGCCTTCGGCCTGCTGGCGACCACCGGCGTCCTCAGCGCCCTCTTCAGCGAGGGCCCCACCCCCGACCGCGTGCTGGCCGCGCTGCCCAGCCTCGTGCTGGTCGGGGTGGCCGCGACGCTCCGCACCGGCGTGCAGGCCGGCGCGGGCTGGGCGCAGTCCCGCCTCGACCCCCAGGTGAGCCGGCTCACCGAGGAGCGCCTGTACGGGCTGACCAGCCGGGTGGAGCTCGTGGCCTACGACGACCCCGAGTTCCACGACGCGCTGCAGCGGGCCAGGTTACGCGGCGTGGCCATGGCCGACTCGGTGGTGACCTCGGCCATCAACGTGGTCACGGCCGCGGTCGGCATCGCGGCCGTGGCCGGCGTCCTCGGCGTGCTCCATCCGGTGCTGCTCCCGCTCCTCCTGCTGGCGGTGCTGCCCGACGCCTGGGCGGCGGTCCGCAGCGCCAAGATGCGCTACACCACCCTCTACGCCCTCATCCCTGCCAACCGCCGCAAGTGGATCATCGCGGAGCTGCTGGCCGAGCGCGAGCCGGCGGCCGAGGTGCGCTCGTTCACCATGCGCGGCTTCCTGCTGCGCATGTACGACGCGGTGGCCAGGGCCGAGCAGGACGTCCTGCTCAAGCTCGCCCGGCGCCAGACCTTCGCCCGCCTGGTCGGCGAGGCCCTCGGCGGCCTCGGCTCCGCCCTCGTCTACGTGGCCCTCGGCGTGCTCCTGGCCCTGGCCGCGATCCCGCTGGCGGTGGCGGGCACCGCGGTCCTGGCGATCAGGTCCGCCCAGTCCTCGCTGGCCAACC